>PLZL01000429.1:4141-4315 GCA_003152145.1 Limisphaerales bacterium | reverse complement strand
TGGAAGGCCGCGATATCGGCACGAACGTTTTTCCGGAAACGGATTTCAAGTTTTACCTCGACGCGCAACTGGAGGAACGCTCGCGCCGCCGCGCCGCCGATGGCGTGCAGGAAAACCTCGCCGCCCGCGACCAGCGTGACAGCCAGCGGGCCGTTGCGCCGCTGATGATTCCGC
>PLZL01000429.1:0-4108 GCA_003152145.1 Limisphaerales bacterium | reverse complement strand
TTCGGATTTAGGAATTAGTCATTTCCCATGAACCTGTCCTACCGCCTGGGCTGGATTTTTTTTCGTGCGCTCTACGCGGGCTATTTCCGCTGGCGCGTTTTCAATCCGGAGCGCGTGCCGCAAACCGGCGCGGTCATTCTCGCCTCAAATCACGCGAGCTTTCTCGACCCGCCGCTGGTTGGTTCCGGCCTGCAGCGCGGAATCAATTATCTCGCCCGCGAAAGCCTGTTCCGATTTCCGGGCATTGGCGCGTTGTTGCGTTCGTGGAACGCTGTGCCGGTGGACCGCGATGGCGGCGGCGCTGCGGGATTGAGGGCGATTCTGGATCGGCTGCTCGGCGGCGGCGGCATCATTTTGTTTCCCNNTTCCCGAAGGCACGCGCACGCGCGACGGCAAATTGCAGCCCGCGCGTTCCGGCATCGGCCTGATTGTGATCAAGTCGCAAGCGCCCGTCGTGCCGGTGCGGACGTTCGGAACCTTCGAGGCATTCGGGCGGAATCACAAATTTCCGTGCCCGCGCCGCGTTGCCGTGAAATACGGTGAGCCGATGCGTTTTGAAATATTGCGCGCCGAGGCGAAGGATTGTTCCAAGACGCGGCTCAAGGAAATTTACCAGCAAATCGCCGATGAAATCATGGCGGAGATTGCGAAACTGGAGCCGCAAAGGGATTTATGATTTAGGGTTTATGATTGATGATTTTGGGCGGAGCGCGGCGGCCGGAGAAATCGTAAATTATAAATCATCAATCGTATATTTGGTCAGATTCCCAGGTTCGACAGCGTGTTGCTGATGCGGTTGACGATTTCGACCAGCCGGGGATTGGATTTTTCAAAACCCTCGACTGATGACTGCAAACCGCGCACGGACAGCTCGCGCAACTGCGGATTCTGCTCCCCGCGCGTGGCCTCGTGCGTTGACAACTGCGCGAAACCCGCGATGCTTTCCGCCTGCTCGCCGTGCGTTTTGGAAAGCGCGCCGACCTCGGTTTTGAGCCGGGCGAGCAACTGGATCAACTCGCGTTTGCGCTCTTCGCTGACGGCTTCCGCGCCGCGAATCTTCGCTTCAATCTCTCCAATCGTTTTTTCAATCATAAATCAAAGTATCCGCTGTTGCGGATTCAGCAAGTGCGTTCACCACCGTCCGACCTTCGGTAAAACCAGCCGAACGAGTTCCCAGATTTTTGCGAAGGTTGATTCCGCCGAGCCGGAGCCATCCACGACACGCACACGGTTCGGTTCGGCATCGGCAATCGCCTTGAAACCATTCGCCACGCGCTCGAAGAAGTTACGGTCCTCTTCCTCCATCCGGTCGCGCACCGGTTCGCTGAAAGGCAATTTCGGATGGCTCTCCGGTTTTTTGTCGTAAACCGGCAAATCAATCAACATGGCCTGTTGATTGCCCCGTCGAGCAAGGCGGCGCGCTTCGCTGACTTCAATCGGCACGGAAAGCAACAGCGTCAGATTTGGCCGCGTGCCGCCGACGGCGAAATCAACGACGCTTTTGACTCGCTGCAAATCCAGTTCACGACCATAGCCCTGATAGGCCGTGGTCGAATCGTAAAAGCGGTCGCAGAGAACTATTTTTCCAGCGGCGAGTGCCGGGCGGATGATTTCACGGACGAGTTGCGCGCGGCTGGCGTTCATCAAAAGCAATTCCGCCTCGGCGGTCATGGCGTGATTCTGCTGGCTGTGCTTGAGTGTGTGACGGATTTCTTCGCCGATGGGCGTGCCGCCAGGTTCACGCAACACGAGCACGTCGCGATAATTGAGTTTGTCAAGCCGGTCGGCGAGCAGCGCAATCTGCGTGGACTTGCCGCAGCTTTCCGTGCCCTCGAACGTGATGAACAAGCCTTTTGCCATTTACGATTTCCGATTTATGATTCCCGATTTTTCCGGTCCATTCAAATCTTCTTCAGCTTCGGGCCTTTCGGCGTGTCTTCGATGAGCCAGCCCTTCGCTTTCAATTCGTCACGGATGGTGTCCGATTTTTTGAAGTCTTTTGCACGACGCGTGGCCTGACGGGCTTCGAGCAACGCAAGGACTTCCGCCGGAATTTCCGTTTCCGATTTCGTCCCGATGCCGAGAACTGAATCAATTTTGTCCCACGCGGTCAATGCTGCTGCTGCGCCTGCCGCTGGCAGGGAGTTTTCCGCGATGCGCCGGTTCATGTCGCGCACCCAGTCAAACACCGCGCCCCACGCGGCGGAAATGTTCAAATCGTCGTCCATCGCGGGGGTGAAATTCGCAATCAGTGGAACGCCGGTCTCCTGACCGGCAAGTTGCAGATCGGTTCTGGCCGAACGGGAGTTCGGCGTTCCGCCCAACTCGCGCAGCTTGCCGACACACTCGTCAATCCGCGCCAGCGCCGTTCGCGCGCCTTGCAAACCTTCAATCGTGAAGTTAAACGTCTCGCGGTAATGCGCGGTGAGCAGCAGATAACGGATTTCACGGCCGGTGAAACCCTTTGCCAGCAAATCGCGCAGCGTGAAAAAATTGCCGAGGCTCTTGCTCATCTTCTTGCCTTCGACGAGCAAAAATGCCCCATGCAGCCAGTATTTTACGAATGGTTTTCCCGTCGCGCCTTCACTCTGGGCGATTTCGTCCTCGTGATGCGGGAAAATCAAATCCTCGCCGCCAAGGTGAAGATCAAAACTTGCGCCAAGGATTTTCATGCTCATCGCCGAACATTCGATATGCCAGCCGGCACGGCCCTCGCCGAACGGACTCGGCCAGAAAATATCGCCGTCCTCCGGCGCGCGCGCCTTCCACAGCGCGAAATCGGCTACGGACTCCTTGGCATATTCGTCGCTCTTGACCCGCTCGCCCGCCCGCATTTCATCGAAGTTCAATTTCAACAATTGGCCGTAATTGCAGCCGCAGCCGCGGTATTTCTCTATGGAGAAATAAACCGAGCCGTCGGCGGCTTTGTAGGCGACGCCGCGCGCCAGAAGTTTTTCGATGAGCGCAATGATTTCGGGAATGTGCTCCGTTGCGCGCGGCTTGTGATGCGGCTCGCGGCAGTTCAGCGTTTTCAGATCCTCGAGAAACGCCGCTTCATACCTGCCGGTGAATTCCCGCAGTGTCGTCTTCGACTCGCGGACGCCCTTGATGATTTTGTCTTCCACGTCCGTGATGTTCATCACGTGCGTGACGGCGTAGCCCTTGAATTCGAGATAACGCCGGACGAGATCGGCGAAGACGAAGGTGCGCCAGTTGCCAATGTGCGCAGAGTCATAAACGGTCGGCCCGCAGCAATACATGCCGACTTTTTTTCCGTCGGGATCGAGCGGCGCGAATTCCTGAATCGAGCGCGAGAGCGTGTTGAACAATTTCAAACCCATGTGCAGCATGCAAGTTAAGCCGTGGCGCTGAAAAGAAAAGAAATTTTGTCGCGCGCGGGCGCGAAATCGATGGAATTGGTTTAATTGCGGATATTTTCAGCTGGCGCGCGCTTGCGCAAAACAATCACCATGCTAGGCTTGCCGGGCATGGCAACAAACTCCAATTGCCAGTGGACCATCTTTATTGCAGCCGCAATGTGCGTGGTGAACCTTCCCGCCTGGTCCGCCCCAAAACAGATTCTGCTCGGACCGCCCGATGCCGGAGCCGAGATTGGCGGCGAGTGGTATAGCGGGACCAATGGCGCAGCCTACCTGTTCGTTGATAACACCGACCCGAACCACGGCGCCAATGATTTTACCCTCGGCAACAAAACCGACGGCGGGGAGAACCGCGCGGACTGGCGGTCACAGCTTTTTTCCCTCGGCCTGGCGGCGGGCGGGGCCGAGCCGATGACTTTTTCCTTCGCCTACAAATTCACGGGCAAGGTCAATCTCGGTGACAACATCGCCGTGTTCTTCCGTTTCTTCGATGAGACCGGGACGAACTTTCTGGGCCAGCACTATATTCCGCTCAGTTCGAGCAGCGGTGATTCAGAAATGACCGGCTACAAAACGGCGACATTTACCGGCCTACGGGCTGTGAAGAACGCCACCGGAATCCGATTTCCGAAAGGCGCACGGACGGTCACGGCGGACATTTGGGTGACGGCGAATATCTTTCAGCCTTGGTCATCTGGCGACGCGCGGTTTGATGATTTCTCCGTGAC
>PLZL01000239.1 GCA_003152145.1 Limisphaerales bacterium | reverse complement strand
ATTCATCCATCACTTCACTAACCCATTTATCCAACGCAGACGTTCACGGTTTGGTGGCCGCAAAAACTTTTCCGTTTTGGGCGCAGATCATTTGCGCCACATAGCGGCCGGCAATCGCCGCCGACGGCAGTCCGCCGCCCGCGACCACCCAGTGGCCGGCCATGTAGAAATTTTTCAGTCGCGGCAGCGTATAAGGAATACGCCGTCCGAGAATGCGCGGCGTCGGCAGCCAGCCTTCGTAACTGCCCTGCCAGTTGCCGGTGTAGCGCACAAAGGTGGCGGGCGTCGCGATGTCGGAGCGTTCGATATGCTGTGCCAGTCCCGGAAACCTTTGGTCAAGGATGGCGATGATTTCCTGGATGATGCTTTTCTTTTCCGCCCGGTAGCGCTGGGGATCGTTTTTTTTTAGGCCGGTCCAGAACTCGTAGCGGGTTGGAAACCGGAGCGTCATGACGGTGGTGCCTTCCGGGCAGAGTCCCGACTCGGATCCGAACGTCTCGACCTCCAAATTGTTGTGCCGCGTCTGGTCGTCCACGCGGAGCGGCTGGAGCAGATGCAGGTTGAGCGTGTGCGGTGCATCAGGGAAAATTTTCTTGATTCCCAGCGAGACCTGGATGATGGCCGGAAACGTTTTGCAATTCTCATAGAGGAAGCGGATTTTTTTGTCCACAAAACGGCCGTCCAGCATTTTAAAAATCGTCGTGTGGCCGTCGGCGCAGGAAACGACGGTTGCCGCCGGGACGAACGTCCCGTCGGCGCATCCCACCCCCACGGCGCGGTTGTTTTCAACTTTTATCGAAGTCACCCTGGCTTTATACCGCACGGTGCCGCCCAGGCGGGTGTAGCGGTCGGCAATGGCCATCGCAAAATCCCACGAGCCGCCGGCGACGAAGCCGGTGTTCTTTCGCGTCCGGAACGCCAGCAGCATCACCAGCACCAGCGCNNAAAATGGTTGGCACCATCGGCAGATAACGCAGCCCCAGTTTCATTTTCTCGAAAAGCGTCATCAATTCCACCGCGTTTTCCAGCGGCGGTTCCAGCGGCGCGCAACAGCGCGCGTCCCGCACCAGTTTGTCAATCAGGCCGCTGTCTTCGGGTGCGATGCGTTTGAACTCGCGCGCGAGTTTGTCCAGGTCAGCGGGCACGGAGAGGGTTTTGCCGTCGGCGCCTTCGATCCGGAGCATTTCGTCGTGGACGAAAACTTTTCGCCCGGCGATCGCGCCCAGTTCCGTCCAGACTTGGTGGAAGGCCGAGGGCGGCTGCGCGCCCATCAGCCAGCGCAGGCAGCCGTCAAAAACATACGGCCCGCGGTGCCACGCCGTGCATAATCCGCCCGGAAGCAGGCTCGCCTCCAGAATCTCGGTCTGGATGCCGTTCATTTGCAGATAGCAGCCGCAGGCCAGCCCTGCTATGCCGCCGCCGATGATGATGACTTTCTTGCGCGTTGGCCCGGCGGCAGGCTCGGGCAACGGGGGTGTGCCNNCGCCACTTCTTCGGGCCGGCCAAACCGGCGCATGGGAATTCTCATTTGTGCGGCTTTTCTTTCTTCTCCGGCCAGATTGGCCAGCGCTTCCGTGTCCACGAAACCGGGACAGACGGCGTTCACGGTGATGCCGATGCGCGCCACTTCCTTCGCCAGCGACTGGGTCAGCGCGACCACTCCCGCCTTGGCCGCCGCGTAGTTCGCCTGTCCAGCCGGAGCCAGCAGCGCGCTTAAAGACGCGACATTGACAATTCGTCCGACTCGATGGCTGATCATCGTCGGCAGAACAGCCTGGCAACCGTGAAAGACGCCGTCGAGGTTCGTCGCCAGAATCCGCCGCCAGGAATCCGGCGGCATCGTGGCCAGTAGGGAATCTTCATGGCTGCCGGCGTTGTTGACCAGCACGTCAATGCGTTGGTGGCGCGCCAGGATTTCATTGACCGCCTGCTTCCATGATTCGGGCGAGACGACGTCCAAGGCGACGCAGAAACAGCGGTCGGAATTTTCCCGTGCGAGTTTGTCCGAGTGTTCACGCCGCGAACGGACGCCGAGCCACACGATGTTGGCGGGTGACTCTTGAAGAAAACTGTGTGCAATGGCCCGGCCCAAACCGCCATTGGCTCCGGTAATCAGAATGACTCGCAAGCTCATCGCCGGATGTTGCATCAGGGCTTGCCGCCGGACAAATGAGAAATGCCTGTAAACCGCGCGCCCATTGCCTGCTGATTGGAGCCAACCAGACTGACGTTGGCCGCGGCGAATCGTCCGTTGGCCACTGCATCACACGCTGCCACACATTGCCAGGCGGCGGCAGCCATCAATCCTTCGCCCAAAATTTGTTTCGGACTGAGGCGCGGGCCGTTCCAATCGCGCCACGCCGCCAGTTCCGCCGCGTCCGTTCGCGGACTGTTTCCGATGCCGGCGCAAAGGAGTTCTTTAGGAGAATTCTTTCCCAATTGCCCGCGCATGGCGGCGGCGGCTTGCATCCGAGTGCGGTGCGCGGAATAAGTATGAGAGTCGGTGATGGCTGCCAGTTCGACGCCGGANNGGTGACGATGGCGCGGCGATCCAGATGCCACAGCGCGTCCGCCATGATCCAGTTGGTTTCTTCAGCGCCAATGACGAGGCAGGCGTCTACGCGATCTTCTTCCAGCCACTGAACCCCAAGCGACACTCCCTGCAAAAAGGCGGACGGATCGCCCACGAGAGAATGGGCGAGCACAACGTTTTCCAGAAGCGCGGCGACATGGCTCGCCGGTGCGGCATAAACGGTTTCCGGAAACACGAGCGGACTGGCCGTCGCCGGGTTTTTCAGCGTTTCATCATAAAAACGGCAGGAATATTGCACACAGCCGGATTGCAGACAGACGACGATGCCCAGCCGGCAGTTCTTCGCGGCGGGGTTGGTTCGCAATCCGTTCAACGCTTCGAGCGCGGCGGCGGCGGAGTAATGTGTGATCGGGCTGGTTCGTCGCAGACGTGGATGCGCCAGAAACTCAGGCCGCACCGGCGGATTCGGAACCAAACGCGCTGGCAGCGGTTTTTCCCAGCCGGGCCGCGCCAACGATTGCATGGGCAGCGGTTCGCCTTTATCCAGCGCGTCACGCAACGCGCTAACATTCCAGCCGGCGGGTGACACCGCGCCCTGTCCCGCGACAAAAATCCGGCTCATGCCCACCTCCTGAAAATCAAAGTCGCATTGACGCCGCCGAAACCAAACGAGTTGGACAGCGCGACATTCACGCGCGCATCCCGCGGTTTGTTGACAATCGGAAATTTGCAGGCCGGATCGGGAGTTTCAAATTCAATCTCCGGCGGCAGCCACTGTTCGCGCAGAGCCATCAGACAAACCACCGCCTCGACCGCGCCAGCACCGCCGAGCAGATGGCCAATGCTGGCTTTCGTGGAACTGACCGGCAGGGTGGCGGCGCGGCGGCCCGCCCATTCGCTGATGGCGAGCGCTTCTGAACTGTCGTTGAGCACAGTGCCTGTGCCGTGGGCGTTGATGTAACCAATTTCCGCGGGCGTGACACCGGCGTTCGCGCAAGCCTGCTTCATGACCATCAACGTGGTGCTGCCCTGCGGATGCGGCTGGGTGAGATGGTGCTGGTCAATGGACGTGCCGTAACCGATGAGTTCGCCCAAAATGACCGCGCCGCGCCGTTGCGCACTCTCCAGAGTTTCAAGCGTGACGACGGCCGCGCCTTCGCCAAGCGCCAGCCCGTCGCGCCGCGCATCGAATGGACGGCAGACCGTTGGCGAAAGCGCCTGCAAAGAATCGAAACCCGAAAAAACCAGTTCACCGAGCGCGTCATAACCGCCGGCGACCACGCGCTCGGCCTGGCCGCAACGAATCAAATCCCAGGCATGGCCAATGGCATTGCCACCGGAGGCGCAGGCGTTCGAGATGATGGTGATTGGCCCGCTGAAACCGAGGGCGTCGAGGACCATTCGCGCTTGGACTTGCGGCTGATAATAAATGGCCCGGGTGGCTTGCTGACGATGCCGTTGCGGTTGCCGCACCGCCTGCCGATAATAAGCTTCGCCCAGCAACATGCCGCCCGCCGTCGTGCCGAGAACCAGCGGCAGATTCCCGGCGGATTCCCAACCGGCTTGTTGCCAGGCTTCGATCGCGGCCAGCACGAGCATCGCGCCGGCGCGGTCAAGCCGGGCAATTGAACGCGCGCCGAGTCGTGTCGGCGGAAGGACTGACGGCAAGTCAACCTCCGCTGCGGTTTTTACCCGCTGGCGGCTGACATCGAATTGCGACACTGGACGAAAGGCCACCTTTCCGGCGCGAAAGCCCTCCGCGTTTGGTTTCCAGCCGATGCCCAGNNATGACGTTGTCGGAAAAAGCATGACAATTTAGCGGCGGCAACAATACAACAATGAAATGCGCGCGAAAAGGAACAACGCGCAACGCAAAAGCTGCTGGTTTTTTGCCTCGATTGCCGGCACGGTTGAGGTTAAACTGAATGCCGATGATATGCGCTGCGGTCATTCCTTGTCTCAACGAAGGCACCGGCATAGCCGCGTTGGTTTCGGCTCTGCGCCAACAGGTTTCCTTTGTGCTGGTCGTGGATGACGGTTCGACGGATGAGACCGCGCATTTGGCCAAAGGCGCCGGCGCGACGGTGATCCACCATGAGCGAAACTGCGGGAAGGGCGCGGCGCTCCGATCCGGCTTGTCGCAACTTTTCAAGCAAGGCTTTGAATGGGCCGTGACGCTCGACGGCGACGGCCAGCACGCGCCGGAGGATTTGCCCGCGTTGTTGCGATGCGCCGAACAAACCGGCGCGTTGCTGGTGATCGGAAACCGCATGGACAACGCGCACGCCCTGCCGTGGCTGCGGCGGCAGGTGAACCGGTGGATGAGCCGCAAACTGTCGCGGCTGGCCGGCAGGCACCTGCCTGACACGCAATGCGGATTGCGGCTCATCCACCTGGGAACCTGGGCGACCCTGCCTCTCACGACGGAACGCTTCGAGGTTGAATCCGAAACGTTGATGGCCTTCCTCGCGGCTGGGCAGCGGGTCGAGTTCGTTCCGATCCGTCTCATCCGCAGCGGTCGAAGCAGTCACATCCATCCAGTGACCGACTCGTTACGCTGGTTGAAATGGTGGTGGAATTTCGAGCGGCGCGCGACGTCGCGCCATCCGGCAGGTTCTGCTGTCCAGACATCACTGCCGGCCGTTACTCAAACGGAAATGCTCCACTAGGAAAATTTGGTGGACATTCGCGCCGGCTCACTTGGCGGGATTCCAGACGTATTTTCCGCTGGCGTCAATGTAACCAGTCCGACCGCCCAGCTTGATGCGTGCCAGGCCGTTGGTAAAGGGCGCGGCCTCGTCGAACTGCGGGTTGATTACAATCTTGCCGCTCGGGTCCACGTATCCCCAGTGTCCCGACTGACGCACCGGCACCAGCCCTTCCGAAAACGCACCGGCATCGTCGAACTCCGCGTTGATCACAAATTTTCCGNNCGGGATTCAGGAAGCCCCAGTGCTTGCCTTCCCGCGCGGGTGCCAGGCCTTTGACGAAGCTTCCCGCGTCCTCGAATTGCGGATTGATGACGAGCTTGCCGGTCTTGTCCACGAAGCCCCATTTGCCGCCCGACCGCACGGCTGCCAGTCCTTCGGAAAACGGCAGCGCCCGCTCAAACTGCGGATTGATGGTTAGTTTCCCGGTGGTGTCGGTGTAGCCAAAATGCCCGCCGGATTTAATCACCGCGAGTCCTTCGGAAAACGCCTCGGCTTCGTCGAATTGTGGGTTGATGACCACTTTTCCCGTTTTGTCAACGAAGCCCCAATGGCCCATCTTGACCGCCGCCAGTCCGCCGGAAAACGGTCCCGCATCGTCGAACTGCGGATTGATGATAAATTTTCCTTCCGGATTGATGTAGCCAAAGCGGCCGCCGCCACCGTGAAAGGGGGCAAAGGGTCTGGGGTCGTAATAAACAGGGTTCGGGCCGCCGCCGCCGAGTTTGACCGCCGCCAGTCCTTCGCTGAAAACATCGGCCCGGTCGAATTGCGGATTGATGGCGACCTTGCCCGAACCATCCACGTAGCCCCACCGGCCCATTT
>PLZL01000150.1 GCA_003152145.1 Limisphaerales bacterium | reverse complement strand
CGGTGAAGACCTTCAACGCCGGCCTTCACATCAAGACCGCTGGGACCAACTGGCTGGAGGAACTCATCGGACTGGCCGAGGCCGGCGGCGACGCCCTTGCGCTTGCCAAGGAGATTTATTGCGACGCGCTGGATCATTGCGCCGAGCTTTGCGCCCCCTACGCCACCGTCATTGACATTGACCCGAAGAAACTGCCCACGAAGGAACAGGTGCAAGGCTGGACCTCGGCGCAATACTGCGCGGCGCTCCGGCACGACCCGAAATGCAAGGAATACAATCCCCATTTCCGGCAACTGCTCCATGTTGGTTTCAAGATTGCCGCCAAGAAAGGCGACCGCTACCTCAAAATGCTGGAGGCCAACGAAGCCATCGTCGGGCGGAATGTGACGATGAACCTCTATGAACGGCATCTGAAGCCGCTCGTCGTGTAGGCTCGGCCTTCTGCCTGATAAATTCGGCGCTGACACCGCAATGACGTGACAGCGTCGTGGAGTGTGCCTGTCACCAAGCGTTTTGGCTGGGCAGGAATTATCTCCAAAGCGGTAAAGGGCTGCCGCAATCCATGACCATCCGGTTTCTCCAACTGTGCCGACGCACCCTGCCAACGCACCAGCCTTTTAATCTCCCGTCTGCATGCCTGATAATCCCGGCAGACACCCTGCGTGGATGGAAATGGCGTCGAATCCATGACATTGGATGGTGTGCTTCCCTGCCATTGCCCACGTCACATACTGAAGCCCGCGTGAAATTTTCACGCATTATGCGTGAGATTCACACATTTGTATAATCCCCTGTAATCAAAACCCAGTAAAACGCCGCAAATTCTACTTGGCACGTTCTATGCCCTCTAGAAAACGACCATGAAAACCGATTCAACTTTCATGCCAGTCCACATCGCCAGAATTGGCGATAGTAATCATTCGCATGAGTTGTATAATGCCAAATGAAACTATCGGGAAGAACCGCAAAGTTTAGCCAATCCTGAAAGGGAAGCGAAAATTACGAAGATCAAACGTCAATATTTTCTGAAGGTTTTGAAAGAACCGGTCGTTCAACGACGAGCCGTCCTTAGCTGAAATGGCAACCAAAGGAAAACCATGAAAGCCGAACGAAACCTGATTCAAATCTGCCTGCTTTGTGCGGCGATGCTGCCCGCCGTCTCGCAAGCCCAATTCACTTTCACCACCAACAATGGCGCCATCACCATCACCGGCTACACAGGTTCGGGTGGAAATGTGACCATCCCCAGCACGACCAACGGCTTCCCGGTCACCAGCATCGGGGCCGGTGCGTTTGAGAACTGCGGAAACCTGACTAATGTGACGATCCCAAACAGCGTTACCAACATCGGAGACTTAGCGTTCTACTATTGCCAAAGCCTGACCAGTGTGACAATCCCTAACAGTGTCACTAGCATCGGTGATGACGCGTTCGGGGCCTGTCTTAACCTGACGGCAATCACCGTGGATACAAACAACGCAAACTATAGCAGCTTGAACGGCGTCTTGTTCGACAAGAGCCAGACCACACTTGTTGAATATCCCGCCGGCGGAGCGGGAAGCTATATAATCCCCAACAGCGTCACCAACCTCGGAACCGATGCGTTCTATGGCTGCGACGCCCTGACCAAAGTCACAATCGGCAACAGCGTCACCAGCATCGGTTCTGCTGCGTTCTATAATTGCATTAGCCTGACAAGTGTGACAATTCCCAACAGCGTCACCAACCTCGGACATGGTGCGTTCTTTGGCTGCACCAACCTCACGAACATCACCATTGGCAATGGCGTCACCAGCATCGGAGAAGACGCGTTCTTTAATTGCACCAGCCTGACGAATGTCACGATTCCAAACAGCGTCACCGACCTCGGAAAAGATGCGTTCTTTGGTTGCACCAACCTCACGAACGTCACCATTGGCAACGGCGTCACCAGCATCGGAAGCGGTGCGTTCTTTGGTTGCACAAATCTGATCAGTGTCACGATTCCCAAAAGCGTCACCAGCATCGGATTCGCTGTTATCGGTGACTGCTTCAGCTTGACGGCAATTACCGTGGATACAAACAACGCAAACTATAGCAGCTTGAACGGCGTCTTGTTCGACAAGAGCCAGACCACACTTGTTGAATATCCCGCCGGCGGAGCGGGAAGCTATACAATCCCCAACAGCGTCACCAACATCGGAATCGATGCGTTCTATGGCTGCGACGCCCTGACCAAAGTCACAATCGGCAACAGGGTCACCAGCATCGGTTCTGGTGCGTTCTATAATTGCATTAGCCTGACAGGAGTCTATTTCACAGGCAATTCACCCACTCCCACTAATGATCTTTTGATGTTCCAATTCCAACACACCAATACGACCGTCTATTATTTGCCGGGAACCACAGGCTGGGGTCCGACTTTCGACGGTCTTCCGACGGCGCTATGGAATCTGCCCGTGCCATACAATTACACGACCAATAATGGCGCGATCACCATCACGGGCTACACCGGTTCCGGCGGCGCGGTGGTTATTCCCGGCGCGATTTACGTTACTGACGCGACCAATTTCCTGCCCGTCACCAGCATCGGAGCCAATGCATTTTCCGGCTGCACCAACCTGATCAGTGTCGTCATTCCCAATAGCGTTACGAATATTGGAAGCCATGCATTCTCTGGCTGCACCAATCTGCTTGGCGTCTTTTTTGGGAGCAATGCACCCAGTGCTGATTCAACCGTGTTCGCGGGTGACACCAATGCAATCGTTTATTATTTGCCAGGAACCACGGGCTGGAGTCAGGGGTTTGCCGGCATTCAAGCCGTGCTGCTGCCATACGCCTACGTGATCACCAACGGCCTGATGACTATCACGGGCTACACCGGTTCCGGTGGTGCGGTGACCATCCCCAGCACGATCGGTGGCTTGCCGGTCACCAGCATCGGAAACGAAGCGTTTTATCAGTGCACCAGCCTGACTGGCATGACAATCCCCAACACCGTCACCAACATCGGGCATGGAGCGTTCGCTTTCTGCAGTAACCTGACCAATGTCACAATTCCCGATAGCGTCACCAGAATTGGAGTCTGTGCGTTCTGGAACTGCACCAGCCTGGCCAGTGTCACGATAGGCACCAACATCACCAGCATCGGAATTTCCGCATTCGATTCCTGCACCAGCTTGACCAACGTGACAATCCCCAACGGCGTCACCAATGTTGGAAGTTCCGCGTTTCAAAACTGCATCAGTCTGACAAGCGTCATGATTCCCGCCAGCGTCGCCAGCATTGGTCGGTATGCGTTCGATTCCTGCAGCAGCCTGAACGCGATTATGGTGGATCCACAAAATACGAACCACAGCAGTGTGGATGGAGTTTTGTTGAACCAGAGCCAGACTACGCTCATCCAATGTCCGGGCGGCAGAGCTGGAAGTTACACAGTTCCCAATAGTATCACCAATATCGGAAATAGTGCGTTCGATTCCTGCGCCAGACTGACCAGTATTACGATTTCCAACAGCGTCAAGAGCATTGGGGACTCGGCGTTTGATTCCTGCACCAGCCTGACCAGCGTCACAATCGGCAGCAGCGTCACGAGTATCGGTGACTCGGCGTTCGATTCCTGCACCAGTCTGACCAGCCTGACTAGCGTGACGATTCCCAACAGCATAACCAGCATCGGGGTTAATGCGTTTATTGGCTGTAGCGGGCTGACCAACGTGACGATCCCCAATAACATCACGAGCATAGGGAACTGGGCGTTCTCTGACTGCACCAACCTGACCACCGTCACGATCGGCAACAGTGTCATCAGCATCGGATCTGAGGCCTTCTCTGACTGCACAAGCCTCACGGGTTTCTATTTCCAAGGTAACGCTCCCGGCCTCAATTCGATCGTATTCTCCAACGACACTGGCACTGTCTATTACCTGCCGGGAACCACGGGCTGGGGCACGACCTTTGGCGGTCTTCCGACCGCGCTGTGGTTACCGCAAGTTCAGCCCGGCAATGCCAGCTTCGGCGTCCAAACAAATCAATTTGGCTTCAACATCAATTGGGCCAGTGGCAGAGTCGTCGTGGTGGAAGCCTCTACGGATCTCGCTAATCCCATCTGGACTCCAGTGGAAACCAACACGCTCACCGGCGGCTCGGCCTATTTCAGTGATCCCCAGTGGACGAATTATCCCGGTCGTTTCTACCGCATCCGATCGCCATGATTTCATCTGCGCAGATAAATGCAAATCCCAATAAATCCCATGAGAAGCAACATTGTAAAACCGTCAAAAGCCTTCACTCTCATTGAACTCCTCGTGGTGATTGCCATCATCGCCATCCTGGCGGCGCTGCTGCTGCCGGCGCTGGCCCAGGCCAGGAAAACCGCGCCGCGGACACAGTGCATCAACAATCTCAAACAAATCGGCCTGTCCTTCAAAGTATGGGAAGGCGACCATGGTGACAAATATCCCACAGCCGTCAGCACGGCCATAGGGGGCGCGATGGAGAATATATTCACCCAGAACGCTGGTGGTGGCATGGCTGCGGCTGGATATGGAGTGACCAATGTCTTTTGTGTCATGTCCAACAGATTGGGCACGCCCAAGTATTTGCATTGCCCCGCTGATATCTCCCCGGCAACGGGGCCCAATGACACGTATGGGGGTGGGGTTCCGACAACGGGTCCCATCGCAGCTGTGGCAACGAACTGGGGCGGTTTCGGCCCCGGAAATCTAAGTTATTTTGTAGAGGGGAACGCGTCGGATAAATACCCGAAAATGATCCTTATCGGGGACCGCAATATAGGAACCCGTTACAACGGCGCTCAAATCGGCGTTGCGAATTTCGGAGTGGTGCCGGCCGATGGCATGAACATGATGAACGGTGGTTATGCCAATACTCCGATTTCTGGTGCTAACCCCCAACCCATTATCAGAACTGGTTTTGCAACCGCAGGGTGGGGGTGGACGGATGCAGATATACACCAGGACGCCGGCAATCTCGGCATGGCCGATGGCAGTGCCCAGCAAGCGTCCCTTCGGGGTCTGGCGACTGCCCTCGTTGATACCGTCAACGCCAGGGCATCCATGGGGAATGCTTTTAAGAATACAATTTTAAACATGCCGTGACCAAGACGTCCCGTCTGGGCTCCAGTGGGAACCAACACCCTCACTGGCGGCTCGGCCTATTTCAGTGATCCCCAGTGGACGAATTATCCCGGTCGTTTTTACCGCCTCCGCTCTCCGTAAGATGTGAATGGCGGTGCGCTGGTGCTGGAGTATTGAAACATTGTAGGAGATGACGTGAGGAGACTTTGACTTTTCAGAATGAGTCTCGTGACCTTGACTCCTACAAAAATGACAAAGATACACCCTGCCAATGCCTTCCACCTTCCAATCTCCCATTTGCCAGCCTGATATTTCCAGCAGACATCCCGCTTGGACGGAAATACCGTCGAATCCTTGTATCTGATTCAACTTCCGTGCCAGTCCATATCGCCAGAATTGGCGATGGCAATATCGCCAGAACTGGCGATAGCCGTGATTCAGGGGAGTGTTATTCTTTTCATATGAAATCATTATCAGCGATCCGCAGTGGACAAATTAGCCCGGTCGCTTCCACCGCTTCCGATCGCCATGAATTCATCTGCGCAGATAAACACAAATAAACACAAATCCCAATAAATCCTATGAAAAGAACCATTGTAAATCCATCAAAAGCCTTCACCCTCATTGAACTGCTCGTGGTGATCGCCATCATCGCCATCCTCGCAGCCCTGCTGTTGCCGGCGCTTGCCCAGGCCAAAAAAACTGCGCAGCGGATAAAATGCATCAACAATCTCAAACAAATCAACCTGGCCTTCAAAGTATGGGACGGCGACCACGGCGACAAATATCCCACAGCCATCAGCACGGCCAAATGGGGCGCGATGGAGTGCATATACAGCCAGCTCGGCGGAAGCTATACGGCTGAATATAGCGTGGCCAACGTCTTTATGGTCATGTCCAACGAGCTGAACACGCCCAAAGTGTGCTATTGTCCTTCTGACCTCTCCCCAAGTTCGGCGGGCCCCCTGACAACTGTGGCAACGAACTGGTTCGGTTTCACGAATGTTGATCTTAGTTATTTTGTCGAGGGGAACGCGTCGGATAAATATCCGAAAATGATCCTCATCGGGGACCGCAATATAGGAAACCTTTATAACGGCGCTGTCATCAGCAATCCGGGGAATTTCGGAGTCGTGCCGGCCGATAGCATGAACATGAGGAACGGTCCTTATGGCAATACTCCAATTCCTGGTGCGAACCCCCAACCCATGATAAAAGCATTGGGGTGGGCGTGGACGGATCCTGATATCCACCAGGGCGCCGGCAATCTCGGCATGGCCGATGGCAGTGCCCAACAAGCGTCCCTGCGGGGTCTGGCGAATGCCATCAATGATACCATCGGCGCCAGGGGGAGCTTGGGAAATGCTTATAAGAATATAATCTTAAACATGCCGTGACCAGAACGTCCCGTCTCAACCTAAATGATTTTGCCGTTTAAATAATTTAATAAGCAAATCCAAAGCCTATGTTGGGTGAGGATTTCTTTTGCGCTCTCCCGTCCGAGCCGGGCGTCTATTTAAAGCGGTTTGGTTTTCTCCCTCGCCTCCAACGGAGTTGGGGAAGAGGGTTGGGGTGAGGTGGTTTTTAGGTTTGCCCCTCTCCCCGGCCCCTCCCCCGCTCTGCGGGGCGAGGGAGTGTTCCCCGGCGGTAGTCCTGATAAAGGGAATTCGCGGAAGGTCGCGTTTCAGGTTGCCAAATTGCGCATTGCTGTTTTTCGCGCAATGGATTATACCGTGTGGAAATTACCCATGAAAACGAACCGCCTCCTCCGGGTCCTATTTTGTTTCACCCTCCTTTTGACGATGGCCATCGGCTGCCGCACGGTGCATCCGGGCCTGATGGCCTGCAACGTCCGCGCCTTTGGCGCGAAAGGCGACGGCAAGGCGCTGGATCACCTGGCCATCAACCGCGCAATTGCCGCCGCGGCGAAAATGGGCGGCGGCACGGTGGTGGTTCCGCCGGGCGTTTATCTCTGCGGCTCCATTCGGCTCCAAAGCAACATTCATTTCGACATTGAGGCGGGCGCGACGATTCTGGGCGCGCCGCAAAGCCTGAACGCTTACGACCTGACGGAGCCGTGGACGAACAATCCGTTTCAGGACGGCGGGCATTGTTATTTTCACAACAGCCTCATCTGGGGCGAGAACCTGACGAATGTGTTCATCACGGGACACGGGATGATCAACGGCGCCGGCCTGGTGCGCGGCGACCGGCTGCTGGACGTGATGTGCGGCTACTCCAAATGGAACCCGACCAATTACGTGCCGATGCAGACGAATTATCCGCCGTGCCGTCTGGGCAACAAGGCCATCGCACTCAAGCTGTGCCGGAATGTTCTCATCCGCGACATCACGATCTACCACGGCGGCCACTTCGCCATCCTCGTGACCGGCTGCGACGACATGACGGTGGACAACGTGACGATGGACACGGACCGCGACGGCATTGACATTGATTGCTGCCGCAACACGATGGTTTCCAACTGCCGCATCAATTCNNGTCATCACGGAAAACCTGACCATCGTGAACTGCCAGGTGTCGGGTTTCGAGGTGGGCACGCTGCTCGACGGCACGATGAAGCCGGCCCGCGGGCACAACGGACGCATCAAGTTCGGCACGGAGGCCGCCGGCGGTTTCCGCAATTGCACCGTGGCCAACTGCACCTTCCGTGGTTGCAAAGGACTGGCGCTCGAGGAAGTGGACGGCGGCATCATGGAAAACATTTCGATCAACAACCTGACAATGATGGACGTGCCGGATTACGCGATTTACATCACCACCGGCAAACGCAATCGCGCTCCGGTGATCGAATCGCCCAGCGTGTGCCGGAACATTTCCATTTCCGATGTCATCGCGGACGGTGTTGGCAGAGCCGCCGGCATAGAAATCTTTGGATTGCCCGATCATCCGGTGGAAGGCATCCGGCTGGACAACATCCGCATCGTCAGCAACGGCGGCGGCACCACGAACAACGCGGCTCACATGCCAAGGGAACTGGCCTATGAATATCCCGATCCAGGCCGCGAGGGCACCATGCCGGCCTACGGCGTGTTCGCTCGCCACGTCAAGGGTTTGGAACTGGCGAACTTCAATTTGAGTTTCAAGACGAATGATTTGCGCCCGGCCATCATCTGCTCGGACGTGGACGGACTGGAGATTGACAACTTCAAGGCGCAACTGGCGGATGGAGTCAAGGCGTCTGTTCTTGACTACAACGTGAGCGGCATCGTGATTCGCAACTCCCCGGTGCTGGAAAAATAGAAAGTTGAAGGTAGGGACAGCGCGCTGCGCTGTCCGGACGCCGCAGCGCGGCGTCCCTACCGTTGAAAATGACACATTGCGTTTTGTTTTTTGTGGTTTGACATCGGGGTCCGTGGGGCGAAGTTATTCGTCGTTAGCGGAAGTCATTTGTCTGCTGTTTTCCAACAAGCCAGCAAATATGCAAACCATGAGTTTCAGCGCCGGGTCTGGCAGGCGGCAAGCCTTTACCTTGGTTGAGTTGCTGGTGGCGATTGCCATCATTGCCATTCTGGCGGTCCTTTTGCTGCCGGTGCTGGCCAAGTCGAAGGAGAAGGCCGTGCGAACGCAGTGTTTGAGCACCCTCCACCAAATTGAAGTCGGGTTGAATGTTTACTGCGGTCAGTTCAACGACAAACTGCCAGTGTTGAGAGGCCCTTACACTTGGGCTTGGGATATGCCTGTTCCGGTAACTGATAAATTGTTGAAATCCGGCGGCCTTACCAAAAAAGCGCTATATTGTCCGGGAACAGCGCCGAGGTTTACCGACGTGCAAAATTGGGCCGGTCCCGCTCCTTCAGGGGCAACCATTGGTCACGATTCAACGCTTTGGAACTTTGGGGTGACGAAAAATCCGCCCCTACCAACGGATTTCCGCATCCTTGGGTATGCATTTGCGTTTTGCCGGGTGCTAGGTGACACACCCATAGGCATAGGCGTGCTGGATCCAACCAATTGGAACACAACCCTTCAGGCGGAAAGCATTTACAGCGCGGCGTTGGGAACAACTTTTACCACCGGCGTTGCGGACCGGGTTTTGGTGGCAGATCCTATAATTAGTCTTAATATTCAAAAAGAACCAATTCTGCATGGCTACAGCCACCCGGAAAACAATTATACTTCCATCGCAAGCACTTTTATGGTGAATGGCAAGATTTACCCCCACACCAGTCCCCATTTGAATGGGGCCGCGCCAGCGGGTGGTTTTGTCGGATTCAAAGATGGTCATGCCGAATGGCGCCTCTTTCAAGATATGGTGCCCCGGACCAAGTGGCCGGGCGCTAGCGCGTCATTCTGGTGGTAAGGCGCGCTCTGTCTCCCGAGTTTTTTTAGCAAAGATACAGCTTTCAATTTCTCCCTTTCAAATCCGCGGGTTGAATTTCGATTCGCGCTTGAGCTGTTCCCACAATTTCTTCTCCGCGTCGGTGATTTTTGACGGCACAACAATCCTCGTGACGACGAAGATGTCGCCGTGGCCGCTGTCGCGCGCTGGCAGGCCGCGTCCGCGCACGCGGAGCTTCTGGCCGCTTTGGGTTCCGGCGGGGATTTTGATGTTCACACGCCCGTCGAGCGCGGGAACGGAAATTTCAGTCCCCAACACCGCCTCCCACGAGGCGAGTTCCGCCTCGTAAATCAAGTCGTGGCCGTCCACGTCAAAGTCGGGATGTTTCGCAAGACGGACACGCAGGTAAAGATCGCCGGATTCGCCGCCGCCGCTGCCAGCTTCGCCGTGACCGGCCACGCGCAACTTCTGTCCCCCGGTGACTCCGGGCGGGATTTTGACCTGATAGGTCTCGGTCTTGACGGAACGGCCCGATGGACGACGGACGCTGACGGAACGAATCGAGCCGCGCATGGCCTCTTCCAGCGTAACCATGATGTCGCCTTCAATGTCGCGTCCGCGTTCGGCATATTCCTCCTCCTGACGAAAACCGGGCCGCGCGCCGAAGCCGCCGCCGCGCATTCGCGAGCCAAAAATCTGCTCGAAGAAATCGCTGAAGCCAGTGCCGCCAAATTGGAATTCAGAATCCTCGCCGCCCTGCCCTCGTCCGCGAAAGCCCTGGCCGCCGGGAAATCCTTCGTAACCGGGCGGCGGACGGAATTCCACGCCGGACTTCCAGTTGGCACCGAGCTGGTCGTATTTTTTCCGCTTGGCCGGGTCGGAGAGGACTTCGTAGGCCTCGTTGATTTCCTTGAATTTTTCCTCGGCGCGTTTTTTGTCCTTGGCAACGTCGGGATGGAATTCGCGGGCGAGCTTGCGGAAGGACTTTTTGATTTCGTCGTCCTTCGCGGCACGCGAGACGCCGAGGGTTTCGTAATAATCTTTGTATTGGACAGGCATAAATTCATCTCCACCGGTCACGGCGGATTTCCGGAAGAATTTGCCCGGTTGCGGGATTTTGTCAAAGCAAGCAATCGGGCGCGTGAAGCCAGGGCGGATGGTCAGTTCGCGTGGCTAGTGTTGTCAACGGTCAGCCATCGCGTCCCGTCAAGCCCGCCTCTATGCCGCCAGACCCGGACGAGAATGCGTTTGCCCTTGGCCTGCTCGCACATTTTGACGGCGGTTTCGGCGTCGCGCACCAATTGGCGGTTGATCTCCAGGATGATGTCGCCCCGGTGCAAACCGGCCTCGGCGGCGTTGGAATCCGGGTTCACCTCCGCGACAAGAGCGCCTTGAAGGTTGGCGGGTGTTTTCAGCGCCTGTCGCGCTTCGCGGTCCAAATCCGCGAAGGACACGCCGTCGAGCGCGTCGGCCTTGGTTGAAGCCGGAACGGTCGGGGCACTGTTGTTTTGAGCGACCTCAATTGGCAACTCCGCCAGTTTGGCGGTAACGGTTGTGGCCGTGCCGTTGCGAATCAGTTTCATCGTCGCATCGGAGCCGGGCGCGGATTCGGAGATTTTCAGTTGCAAACTGTTCCCGTCGTCAACCGCCTTGCCATTGAATTCGGTGACGAAATCACCGGGCTTGATGCCGGCCTTGTCCGCCGGCGTGCCGGGCATGACATCATCCACCAAGACGCCGTTCTGGCTGGAGAGTTTGAAAAATGGAGCGAGGCCGGCATCAACGTCCTGCATGTGAATGCCGAGAAAACCGCGCGCGACCTTGCCGCCGCTGATGAGGCGTTCCATGACGTGGCGCGCGAGATTGACGGGCACGGCGAAACCGATGCCTTCATTTCCCATGGAACTGCTTTTAATCATCGTGTTGATGCCGATGAGCCGGCCTTCGGCATCCACGAGCGCGCCGCCGGAATTGCCCGGATTTATCGCCGCGTCAGTCTGGATAAAATCCTGATATTGGTTGAAACCGGCGAGGCCATTGCGGCCCACCGCACTGACAATTCCCATCGTCACGCTCTGGCCCACGTTGAACGGATTTCCAATCGCGAGCACGACGTCGCCGACTTCAAGTTGATCGCTGTCGCCGAGGGTGATGGCGGACAGGCCGGTGGCGTCAATTTTCAGCACGGCCACATCCGTCGGCGGATCGGCGCCGACCACCTTGGCGGTGTATTCTTGTTTGCTGTCGGGAATGGCCACCTTGATTTCATCCATGCCTTCCACGACGTGGTTGGCGGTTAAAATATATCCGTCGGGGGAAATGATAATTCCGGAGCCAAGGCTCTGCTCCCGGCGCGTGCGTTCCCGCTGATTACCGTCATCCTGCCCGGAAGGATCGCCGAAGAACTGCCGGAAAAGCGGGTCGTTGAACATAGGATTTCGATACAGGCGTTCATGGATGATGTGTGTGGAAAAAATGTTGACGACGCTCGGCGCGGCTTTTTTGACAACGGGTGCGAAACTGGTGACGGCCTTGACGTCGCGGACGATGGGCGTCGTGTCCACGTTGATGGCCGGAGCGGGCTCCTTGGCCCAGGCGGTGAAATAAAACAAGGTCACCATCGCCACCGCGCCCATCAGCGCGGCAAAAAATCCAACCACTGGTTTGGGAAGACTTTTCATAAGCAAATTCGCAAATTGTCCGACATGAAAAATGGATAACGCGGCGCGCAAATTGTTCAAAGAAGCCCGGTCATTGTGCCGGCGGCGATTGCGACTGCTGGAGCTTCTGCACGTCCTCTGGCTTGATGATTTCGATTTTCGCGCCCTTCTTCATTTCCTCGGCGGAGGGCACCTTGATGATGTCGCTGGTGAGGGGTGGATTGGCGGAAGGCGGCGGCACGGATGCCGGTTGGGGGTTGGGACGTTGAACCGCGAGGAGTTCGACTTCAAAAATCAAAACGGAGTTTGGCGCGATGCCGCGGTTGCCCTGTCCGCCGTAGGCAAGTTCGGACGGAATGAACAATTTCCATTTTGAACCGACATTCATCTTTTGCAACGCCTCCGTCCAGCCGGGAATGACCCCGCCAACCGGGAATGTCGCGGGCTGGCCGCGCTTGTAGGAACTGTCGAATTCCGTGCCGTCAATCAGCGTGCCGCGATAATTCACCGTGACCGTGTCGCCGGCCGCCGGAATCGCGCCGGTTCCGTTGGTGATGACGAGATACTCCAGACCATCGGGCAGGGTCTGCACACCCGGCTGGTTCTTGTTGGCGCCAAGAAACGCTTCGCCGTCGGTCTTGTTTTTGGCCGCCTGCTCAATCTGTCTTTGCTGTTGCTTGGCGGCTAATTCTTTTTTGAAGGCATCAATCGTTTGTTGCGCCTGTTCCGGCGTGAGCAGCATTGCCCCGCCAGCCATCGCGTCCTTGATGGCGCGCGCGTAGATGTCCGGATCAAGATCAATATCCTGTTGTTTCCATTGGTGGCCGGTCATCATGCCGACGGCGTAGCTGATACGAGACTTTTCATCGGCCAAAACGTTCGTGCCGTCGGCCAGCAGCGGGGCGACGGTGCTTAAACAAAACACCAAAATCAGTGCGGTTTTTTTCATAACTTCGATTTTCAGACGGATATTATCGCAATTTGGTTCAAAAATGCAACCTAACTTTTGCAGCTCAATCAGCAGCACGCGCGCAAAAAGGTTTCTTTCTGAACAAATCACGCTATATTTGGTCGAAGTTGTGCCAATTCAATGAGTTGCTTGAAAATAAAAATTTGTGCGGCCATCGCGTTTGCGGTGGCGCTTTGCCTGTTGACCGCCGCCGGGTGCTCGGCCCCGAAAACCGCCTCGTCCACCGCGACGGCGCCGGGAACTGTGACGCCCCTTGCGCCGGGACCCAATGACGCGCGCATCACCTACCAAACCGCGCAGTTCCTGGAAAATTTGCAGTATTCACTGCAACCGCTCGACAAGGCCATGTCTGAAAAATTTTTCGACGGCTATCTACAGACGCTCGACCCGCGCCGCGAAAACTTCCTGCAAACGGACATTGACGAATTCGCGCACTACCGGACGAACCTGGACAAGCTCACCATCGGCGGCCGCGGCCGGGCCGACCTCACGCCCGCGTATGAAATTTTCGAACGGTTTCTGGAGCGCATCACGCAGCACACGGATTACGCGAACCAACTGCTCAAGCAGGACCGGTTCAGGTTTAACACCGACGAACGCATCCTGCTCGACCGCCGGCACGCGCCGTATCCGAAGGACTTGGCCGAGGCGAAGGAATTGTGGAGCCAGTGGTTGCGTTCCGAGTATTTGCAGGAAAAACTGGACCGCGAATTCTCGCCGACCAACGGCGGCACGGTTTTGCCCGTGCCCAAATCCGCCGATGAAGAAATCTCCAGCCAACTGGCGCGACGTTACAGCTGGACCCTGCACTATTACACCAATTGGGACAGCGACAATGTTTTGGAGGTCTATCTCAACGCGCTCACGCACGCCTACGACCCACATACAGATTACCTCAACGAGCAGCACGCGGCGGATTTTCGCATCAGCATGAGTCTGCAGCTTGCCGGCATCGGCGCGCAATTGCACGAGGATTACGGTTATTGCACCATTGAATCGCTCATCCCCGGCGGGCCGGCGGACAAAAGCAGGCAGATCAACAAAAAAGACCGCGTCATCGCCGTCGCGCAAAGCAACCAGCCGCCCGTCAACGTCGTTGACATGGAACTGACCAAAGTCGTCGAATTGATCCGCGGCCCCAAAGACACGCAGGTGCGGCTGACACTCGACGAAAAGGACAATCCCGCATCGCGTCACGTGGTGGTTTTGACGCGTGACGAAATCAAGCTTGAAGACCAGGAAGCCAAGGCCCGGCTCATCGAACTGCCCGACGACCGCGGTGGAACCAACCGGATCGGCGTCATCAGCGTCCCGTCGTTTTACGCGCCGATTGGTTCGGACGCACATAATTATATTTCCGTGGATGTCGCCAAGCTGATCAAAAAACTCGAACAGGAAAAAGTCGCCGGCATCATTCTCGATATGCGCAGCAATCCCGGTGGCTCGCTTGAGGAGGCCATCCAGTTCACGGGCCTCTTCATCAAGGAAGGCCCCGTCGTCCTCGCGCGCAATTCCGTAGCGCAAGTGGCGGTGAAATCCAACAACTCCTCCTCCGTGCTTTACTCCGGGCCGCTCGTCGTCCTGATCAACCGGTTCAGCGCATCCGCCGCGGAAATCGTCGCCGCAGCCTTGCAGGATTATGGCCGCGCGGTTGTTGTCGGCGACATCTCCACCCATGGCAAAGGCACGGTGCAAAACCTCACGCCCCTCCGGCAGTTTATCTGGCCGGCCACGCCGACCGCCACCAACGACCCCGGCACACTCAAGATCACCATCAGCAAATTTTATCGCGTCACCGGCGCTTCCACGCAATTGAAGGGCGTCGAGCCGGACATCGTGCTGCCGGACGTGTTGAATTACTCGACCGACATCGGCGAAGGCGCGCTCGAAAACCCGCTGCCTTGGGATCCCATTCCCGGCGTGGATTTCAACAAGCTCAACCTCGTTCAGCCTTATCTCGCCGATTTGCGCCGGAACTCGGAAACGCGCACCACCACCAACCGGGATTTCAATTACATCCGTCAGGGCATTGATGAATTCAAAAAAATGCAGGCCGACAAGACCGCCACGCTCAACGAGCAGGAGGCCTTGAAGGAACGCAAGGAAAACGCAGCGCAGAAAATGGCCCGCGACGGGGAACTGGCCAAACACGGGACGCCCAACGAAAAGGTTTTTGAACTGACCGTCGAAAACGCCGGGGAACCCGGCCTGCCCCCGCAGCTTGTGGAAACCAATTCGCCCGCCAACATCTCCGAGGGCCGCCTCAATGACGACGCCCGGCTCGATGAAAGCGAACACATTCTTGAAGACTATGTTTCGTTGCTGTCGAAAAATGCCAGTTTAATTGCAGACCAGTGAAGTTATGAAGCCGTTCATCGCACTCACCTGCGCCTTGTTCATGGCCAACAGCATCCTGGCCGACCCTTATTCGGCGGCGATACGCCAGGCGAAAAATGTCTCCGCCAAGGAAACCGCCGCAAACCGGCAGCTTCTGGACAACCCGCCGCCCGCACCACCGCAAAACAATCCAAATCAGCCGCCCGATCCGGCGCTCCAGGCCACGCTGCAAAACATCGAGAGCCTGCGCAACGATTTCGCCGCCATCGGCAACGCGGCGGCCGCCACTTCCCTCACCGTCCAGAAACAAACATTGACGAATGATCTGGCCATTGCCGCCCAAGGCGCAAAGCCACAGCCGGCGTCCATTTCCAAGCTGGCCGATGATTTGATAACGGCCATTGCCGGGAAGGAAAAGCTCCGCACTGCGCAGCCGAAACTAGCCCAATATACCCACGCCATCTTCAACAGCGCGCATTTGACGGCGGCCCAGCAACAGATGATTTTTGGTGGTGTGCAAAAGATTTTGACCGACGGCGGGGCGTCGCCGGATGAGACCACAAACGTGGTCAATGACATCAAAACGATTGCCAGCGAAACGAAATAAGAGCAACCGGGGAGTTTGTCCCACATGCAAAAAATCCGGCGACTGGTTTGCCGGAGAATTCGGCCCGTTTTGCTCGCATCGGTGCAGGTTGATTGACCTCGGCAAATGGCTCGGCGGCGAGCACGTCATTTCCGAGCCGCTCCGGCCGGAACATTTTGAGGAGTTCGCCGAACTGCCGCCGGGCGAACATCTGGATAAACTGGAAGAGTAGCGCAGGCATCTCGCCTGCGAGTTTGAAATTATGAAATGGATGGTTTATTTCTTGCTGACCTTGGGCGCGATTAATTTTTCCGCGCCCGCGCAACCGGCCAATTTTATGAGCACAAACAAAACTGAAATTGCCGACCTCGGCGGCGGCTGCTTCTGGTGCATGGAAGCCGTCTTTGAACGCTTGCCCGGAGTCGTCACCGTCACCAGCGGCTTCGCGGGTGGCACAACCGAGAACCCGACTTATCAGCAGGTCTGCACCGAAACGACCGGCCACGCCGAGGTCACGGAAATCGTCTTCGATCCCGCGAAAATTTCTTACAATAAACTGCTCGAAGTGTTCTGGCAGGCGCATGACCCGACAACCTTGAACCGCCAGGGCGCGGACGAAGGCACATCCTATCGTTCCATCATTCTTTACCGCGACGAGAAGCAGAAGCTCGAGGCGGAAAAGTCAAAGCTCGAGGCGCAAAAGGATATCCATAATCCCATCGTCACGGAAATCGTGTCGCTCAAGAAATTTTACAAGGCCGAAAATTATCATCAGGAATATTACGACAACAATTCCAACGCGCCTTACTGCCAGGCCGTCATCGCGCCCAAGCTGGAGAAACTTGAGAAGAAAAAAGTAATTCAGGAAACGCCGCAAACAAAAAATTAAACCGCGGATTACGCGGATGATTTATTTCAAACTCGTGTAACAGGATGTTTTCCGGCCTTTCTCATTCACGACACGCTTCCATTCCAGCTTGGCGTTCTTGAAACTGAGAAGCAACGCCACTTTCAACCCGGTGATGTTCAGATAGCCGTTTGGATTCTGAAACCTCTACTTGTTCTATCAATTCAAATCGTTTCTAGAGCCATTGGCGAAGTTGGCAGGGCAATAAAAGACCCGTCACCAGTGGTAAAAAAGGAGGCGGTCCTTTACCTTGAAATAAAATCGTCGGTTGGCATTTCCATTTTGGGTAATGTCCTAATTTGGCGCGGAGCGCCGATTGTCCCCAATCCGCAGCGGCTGGACCGTGCGCACATGCAGCGAGTTGGGAGAACTCGCGTTCCGCTTGCAAGTTTGAAATTGGGACACTAACCCATTTTGCTGCAAGTTGCGGCGGAATGTTGTATTTGTTCCGCGTGACAGACACTTCAACGACCAAACCGACGCCGGTTGACAAGTGGATTCAGAAATTCCTCGCGCATCTGGCGACTGACCGCGGCGCGTCGGCCTACACGCAGCGGAATTACCGGCAGGCATTGACGGAATTTGTCCGCTGGCATCAACTTGAAAGTCCAGAGTCCAAAGTCCAAAGTGCAAAGTCCCAACCTGCAATTGTCTGGGACAAGTTGCAACGGGATGATTTCCGGAATTATCTGCGGTTCCTCGGACGGCACAATCTCGGTCGCGCGGCAATCCAGCTCCGGTTTTCCGCACTGCGGACATTTTACAAATTTCTCATCCGGCATGGCGCGGTCGAAACGTCGCCAATTAAGAATCTTTCGCTGCCGAAATTGGAAAAGCGCCTGCCGAAATTTTTGACGATTCAGCAAATGAAGGATATGCTCGCTGCGCCGGCAAAGCTGCTTGAAACGCAGAAGCAGAAAAAAGGCGCGGGCCGTCCCATTTCAGCCGCCGCGTGCCTGCGCGACCTGGCGGTGCTCGAAACGATTTATTCCTGCGGCCTGCNNGACATTGACTGGAGCGAGCAGCTTGTGCGCGTCCGCGGCAAGGGCAAAAAGGAGCGGCTGGTGCCGGTGGGTGGACCGGCGTTGCAGGCGATTCAAAATTACTGGAGCGCGCTGAAGCAGCCGCCCGCCGGGCNNTGCGGCACAGCTACGCGACGCATCTGCTGGACGCGGGCGCGGATTTGCGCAGCGTGCAGGAACTGCTCGGCCATGCGCATCTCATCACCACCCAGATTTACACACACGTGACGACCGAGCGTTTGAAAAAGGCCTACGATGCGGCGCATCCGCGGGCGTGAAATGTTTGGTATTCCGGGAGCGCGCCGTGTTTCAACTTGAAAATATTGAATGTGCGGCTAAATTGTTTGTCAAAGTAACCAAATGGTTAAAAGATGAAATTCAAAAAATGAAAACTAAATTGAACATTTCGATCTTTGCGGTGGCCGCTTCGGCGGTGGTGTTGGCGGGTTGCGTGGGGCCAAACGGTGAAGCGGACAACACAGGAACCGGGGCTTTGGTTGGCGCTGGCACGGGCGCCTTGATTGGCGGGGCGAACGGACGGGGCGGCAACGGGGCTTTAGTCGGGGCTGCCATCGGTGCCATCGCCGGCGGACTGTTCGGACATGCCGTGGATCAGGCCCAGCAGGAACAACTGCGCCAACAAGCGCCGCAAACCTACGTGCGCGTCGAGCAGAGCCAGCCGCTGGGTTTGGCGGACGTCAAAGCGCTCGTCAAGGCAGGCGTCAGCGACGACGTCATCATCAGCCAGATTCAAATTTCGCACACGATTTTCCGTTTAAGCTCGGCGGACATCATTGATCTTCACAATTCCGGCGTGAGCGACAGGGTGGTTGATTTCATGATCAACACACAAAGTTCGGCTGCTGCCGCGCAGTCGGGCACGGTGGTTGTAGCAGAGGCGCCGCCTCCCGTGCCGGTGGAAACGTATGTCGCCGCGCCCGACCCCGGTTATGTTTGGATTGGCGGCGAATGGGTTTGGAACGGCGGCTGGATTTGGGTGGGCGGCCACTGGGGTTATCCGCCGTATCCCCATGCCATCTGGCTGCGCGGTTACTGGCATCAAGGCCCACGCGGCTGGTATCACTCGCCGGGACACTGGCGGCGGTGACCGGATTTTTCTGATTTTTTATTCGCAAGCTTTGCTGCGTGACGAGACGAATGCGGGGATACGGGCGGATTTTCGATTCGGCAAATCCCTGCGGCGTGACGGCGCGCCCTCCGAGCTTGCGCCACAACGTGTGCCCGGCGGCAAATAACGATTTCCCGATTCAACGATTCGCAATGAACATTTTCACTTCATTTGCGGCGGGCGCGGGGCAAAGGCCTTGAAGGAAAGGCCGTCCGCCGTGGTGCTGCCGGCATAGACCGAAAAGTAAAAGTATTTGGAAACCTGGTCGTAATCCGGCAGCAGCGAGAAATCCAGCCAGTCGCGGACCGCCTTGGGCAGCGCCGCCATGGGATTCATGCCACCTCCGCTGTCGGTCGAGGACTGGTTCTTGAGCGTTTTGAAAAGGGAGCGCAGGACTTCGCGCTGGTTTTGGTAGCCGAACAGGCCGCTGCCCGCGCCGCCGACGTGTTGCGCCGCGTCAACCAGACCGGGCGTCCCACTCAACGGCTTGGGCGGCTTTTCCCCGCTGCGCAGATATTCTTCGAGTGTGGAAACATCCGTGCCCAACGCCACATAGCCGCTGCTGGAGGTAATGTAAAGCGAACGCGTCGGCGCCGCCGCGCCGGGAAGGCGCGGGCCTGGCAGGGGAACGGTATAGATTTTGTGGCCGTGAAAATCGCGCGGTTCGGGCAGCTTTTGCCGCCGGGACATTGACAGCGACAGCAGGTCTTTGATGGCGGTGGCAGCCGTGTCGCCTTTTTCCACACCGATGAGGTATAGCGACGGCGCATTGTTCAAATCTGCCAGCGAAGTTCCCGTGGGCGCCTTTTGATAACTTATGAAATCGTCACCGAGATTATCAATGAGATTTTTACGAAGGTCAAAGTCGGGGTCTTTTTGCCTGGCATTGGCGTCGGCCATGCTGATCGCGGCGTTGAGGCCGGCCAAACCGGCAGGCGAGATGTCGCCGACCATTTTTTCCAGCGCGGCCCATCCATCCTGGCCATCCAGCCGCCAACGCCAGAATTTCACCGCGGTGGCGGGCACGAACGACTGCGGCACTGCGCTCTTGTGCGCGGCGGCAAAAATTTTGAGCAAGCCTTTCCGGTCCGCCTCCGGCGCGGCAATGAAAAAGTTGACCTGCGAGCCGTCGCGGGTTTCACGGTAGGCAAAGCTGGCGCTCTTCACGCGGGTCAGGCCCGTGGCGTCGAGAATTTTGTCCAATTGCGGCATCGCCATCGGGCGGGGCGCCTGGGGATTCTGCGTCTGCGGCGTGTGGGCGAGCACGTAGAACAGGGTCTTCGCGTTCAGCCAGCCGTAATACAGCGGCGTGTCGCGGAACTGCGAAAGTTTGTCGGTGGCAAAAATCGCGTCGTCGTTCAGCGCCGGGAGCAGGCTGCCGCTCAAATGCGCGGCGATCGGTTCGACCGCCTTCATGGAATTGCCGACAATCAGCAGCGATTCAAACTGGCCCACCACGAGTTCGGTGGGCTTTTCCGGTTTGGGTTCCTTGCCGAGTTCCCGCACCGGCGCGCGCCTGGGGAAAATGCCCGCGAACGTCGGGATGTCGTTGGTCGAAATCGTCACGACAGAGAACGAAATGCCGCGGAAGTCTTCCGTGTGCATCGGTTTGCCGGCATCCGTCCATTTTTTCTTCAGCGCGTCGAGATTGGTCTTGAGCAGATCGCGTTTGTCCCCGGTGTCGAGGAGCAGAATCAGGCCGGGCAACGGGTCGTCGCCGCCCGTCCAGCCGTTTTGCGTGACGGCGAAGGTGAGCTGGCCCTGCGGCAAATCCGCAAAGTCGGCCAGCTTCAAACCGAGGGACTGTTCCAGCGGCGCGACAAATTTTTCGTTCCACTTCGCCATGAACTTGTCGTGGAACGGCTTCATCGCCGGATCGCTCCAGAAAAGCCATTGCGGCGATTGATGGGAGGCGGTCCGCAGCGCCGCACAATCGGGAATGGCGAGGAAAAACAGCGTGTCCGCCGGCAGCAGATTGTCGGCGGGCGGAATCGCCGCGCGGAGGAAAGCCGTGAATGTCAGTGAAAGCAGGAACGACAATAATTTTTTCATAAGATTTTTACCCGCGCCTAACGCGGCGTGTGAGAAGATTAAATCAGAACCCTTCCGACTGTCCATTACAATCCGGCCCAGAAATTATTTGCCTTCCACCGGCTTCTGTTTCGTGCGGCTGGGCGGTTCGAGATAGCGATACGGGTTGTTCGGGTTGTCGGTCGAATAGGCAAAAGCGTCGCGGTGATCAAGAAAGTTTTTCACCAATTCGACGGGAATCGCAAAACCGAGTCCTTCGCCGAACGTGATTTTCATGTTCGTCACGCCGACGACTTCGCCGGCCATGTTGAACAGCGGGCCGCCGCTGTTGCCGGGATTGATTTGCGCGGTGGTTTGCAGGTAAAGCTCGCCCTCCAATTCGCGCGTCTTGGTGCTGATGATGCCCTGTGTCACCGTGCGTTCGAGGCCGAGCGGGCTGCCAATGGCAAAAACGGAATCGCCGACCGTCAGCGCATCCGCGCTGCCGAGCGTGATGAATTTGAACTTCGACGCGTTCTTGTCCTCGATGTGCAGCAGCGCGAGGTCGTGGAATTTGTTAATGGCGATGATTTTGACCTGCTTGTAAGTCTCGCGGTCGAGTTGGCCGTCGGTCTGATGATAAACCTCCACGGAAATCTCCGTCTCGCCCTCGATGACGTGGAAGTTCGTGATGAGATATCCGTCCGCGTTGATGAAAAAGCCGGAGCCGAGTCCTTCCGGCGTGCGGACTTGGACGACGGCCTCGCCGATTTGCTTGACCAAATCCTGCACATCGCGCGCCGGCGCGGGCCGGGCGTCGGCGGAATAAAATTGCGGCGCGTTGACGCTGACGAGCAGGTTGGACGCGGCAGTCGCCGGCGACACGGCCTCGGTGACCTTGGAAATTTTCATGATGACGTTGCGCGGCACGATCAGCACGGTATAACCGACGTCCACGATGACCGCGTCGGATTTCTCGGCGAGGATTTTGCCAGTGACGGCGTCATTGCCCTTGAGCTGGATGGTGTCTGCGGACACGGACTGCAACCCACACAAGAGCAGGGCCGGCAATGCAAACTGTTTCTTCAACGACATTGGCTGACAGTAAT
>PLZL01000339.1 GCA_003152145.1 Limisphaerales bacterium | reverse complement strand
CTTCGTCTTCGACATGCACGCGCAGGCCGACCAGTTTGTCCACCAGCTTGAGGAGGATGAACGACGCGACGCCGGCAAAAATCGCCGTGAAGATGACCGCGATGGCCTGGTTGAAAAACTGCGCGGTGCCGCCCGCGAGCGGAACGGCGACGCCGTTGGCGTGGAAGGTGGACGCAATTGCCGGGTTCACGACCGCGCTCGCCAGAAAACCGAGCATCAACATGCCGGTCGTGCTGCCGACGGCGTGGACGCCAAACACGTCCAGCGAATCGTCATAGCCGAACCGCGCCTTGAGTTTGGTCACGGCAAAATAACAGACCACGCCCGCGGCCAGCCCAATGCAAAACGCCGCCGGCACCGAGACGAATCCCGACGCGGGCGTGACAGTGGCCAGTCCCGCGACCATGCCGGACGCCGCGCCGAGCACGCTGGGCCTGCCCTTGTGCAGCCATTCGGTCGCCGCCCAGCTCAACGCGGCGGCGGCGGCGGAAAAATGCGTCGCGGCGAACGCGCTGGTGGCGAGCGTCCCGGCGTTCAGCGCGCTGCCAGCGTTGAATCCGAACCAGCCGACCCAAAGCAGTCCCGCCCCGACAAGGCTCAACACGACATTGTGCGGCATCATCGGTTCCTGCGGATAACCGCTGCGTCGGCCCAGCACAAGCGCACAGACGAGCGCCGAGACGCCGGAGCTGATGTGGACGACCGTGCCGCCGGCGAAATCCAGCACCGGGATTTTTCCGCCGAGCGCCCAGTTGAAATATCCGCCCTTGCCCCAGACCATGTGGCACAGCGGGAAATAAACGACCGTGACCCAGAGCACCGTGAACAGAACATAGGCCTTGAACTTGATTCGTTCCGCAACCGCGCCGCTGATGAGCGCGGGCGTGATGATGGCGAACATCATTTGAAACAGCATGAACGTTTCCTGCGGCACTGTGGCCGAGTAATCCGGATTCGGCCCGCCGCCAACACCCTTGAGCAGAAAATAGGTCAATGGATTTCCAACGAAGGCGTTGCCGGGCGCGAATGCCATGCTGTAGCCGAACAGCATCCACAGCGTTGACACCAGCGCCATGAGAATCAGGCTGTGCATCATCGTGGACAGGACGTTTTTGCTGCGCACCAGTCCGCCGTAAAACAAAATCAACCCCGGCGCGGTCATCATCAACACCAGCGCGCAACTGGCGAGCATCCAGGCGTTGTCGCCGGTGTTGATGGCGGGCGCGGCAAGCTGCGAAGCCTGTTCGAGCCGCGCCACGCGCTGTTCCAGCAGCGCGCCGGCATCGGCGGCGTTCGACGGCGTTGCGCTGAATCCGAGCAAAACGCAGGCGATTGGCAAAAGGAGAAGCAGTCGGACGGATTTGGCGAAATGACGAAGGGAATTCATGGTAATCGGGTTTGGTTCATTCTCGCGCGGGCAATTGAGCCGGGCATAACTGCACGCGTTTGATGGCCGGCAGAAAGGCCAGAATTGATTCAACCGGAACGGCGATGATGGCTTCGGTGTCACGGGGCAATTCGACGTCATCGTAAAGATTTTTCCATCTGCCGTTCGCGCCGCGAACGGCGAGACATTTGCAGTCGGCGCATTTGACCAGAAAAACAGCATCGCTGGACGGTAATAAAACGCCATGGTTCATGGCCGCATGGTGAGCCAGACGGGAAAATTGGTCTAACCGGATTTTGGCAATCCCTTATCAAATATTAACCGCCGTGTTCCCGCCGCTCCCGGTGCGGCGGCTGAAGCTTGTGCAACGCGCGGCGCAGTGATTCAAGCTCGTGTTCGTCGGCGAATTTCTGGTGCTCGGCCAGCTCCACCAGCCGCAATACTTCCACCATCTGCTCCAGCGCCTGTTCCAATGACTCGACGATTTGCCTGACTTCCCCGGCGGCCTTGCTGACGGCTGAACCATCCGGCTTTGCAGCGCGCGCAACGGGAACTGCAGCGGGAACAGGACGTTGAGTCTTTTGCTTCGACAGCACGGGGCGCACGGGCATCTCATGCAGACGGATTGGCGGTTCGATTTGTTTCGCCGGTGATTCCGTTTGCGTCGTTTGCCCGGAAACTGGAGTGGCCGGCACAGACGCGGCAATTTCTCCGACCGGCGCAGCTGGCGCCGTTGAACGCGAACCCCGGCTCCGGCCGCGCCCGCCGCGACGACCGCGACGCCGTCCGCCGCCCGAAGAGCGCGGCGGCGCGGTTGGCTTTGATTCCATGGGTTGTTGTTCGGACATTCCTGCGCCGAGCATGACGCGCCGCCGGGCAAAAGCAATGGCGAATTGCGACTACTTTTTCACAAACAGCGCGAGCGAAGCCGTGAAACCGTGCAGGTAATTTTTTTCGCCGACGGGGCCGATCTCGCCGTTGCCGAAAAATCCGGTGAGGCCGAGCGGGCCGATCTGTTTTTGCACCAATTCGGCGTCATGGTTCGGCGCGCCGAAAAGATTCTGTCCGCGGCCGTTGCAGCAGCAGAGGCAGCCGCCATAAATCGTCGCGCCGCCGAGCTGCTTTTTGGCGCGCGCGAGCAGTTCGTTCATGTCCTCGGTCGCCGCCGCCGCGTCGCGCCGCTGGAATTGCATCATCTGTCCCGCACGCGGCAGCGCGCCGACGGCCAGCACGCCGGAATTCGGGTCGCCGCCGATGAGNNAATCCTCGCGGTATTCGTTGACGACCAGGCCGATGAGCAGGTTGCCCTGCGCCTTGCGTTGTTCGTCGGGCGGAAGTTTTTGAAAAGTCTCGGCAAGCACCGAGTAAGCCGGCCGGTTGCCGATGTGATGGATTAAATTTTTTTCCACGCGAGTGAGCGTCCAGGTCTCGCCGATGGGGGTGCAGCCCTGAGAAATGACGCCCTCCAGTTTCACGCCGCCGCCGACGGAAATCGCCACGCCGCCGTCCTCGAACACATCGCCGTTCAAATAAACCTGCGTGGTCTGATCCGAAAAAACCCCGCTGGCCAGCCCGCCGAACACCGGCACTGGCGCGTAGGCTTCATTCCAGCCGCGAATCCAGCCTTCCGAGTCGAGGTGAAACGGGTCAATGAACACCAGCCAGCCGTTGGTGTGCTTCGGTTCGACGCCGGTTTCGAGATGCCAATACGCGCCGTTCGCCTCCTCGACCTGCGCCTGCGTGAAACGAACACCCTTCAATTCCGCGCCGGGCAGCGAATAAAGCGCGAGCGCCAGCCCGCCCGCGTTTTCAAATTCGCGCGGGCCTGCGATCAGTCCGGCGCTCGAACAGCCCGCCAGCAGCGGGATGCGGGCGTGAACGCGCAGAATTTCCAGCGCCGGTTTCGCGTGCGGAAAAAATTTCGGCGACATGAACACAAGGCCGAGCGAAACCTGCGGCGCGGGCAGTTGCCGCCGCAGATTCTCCGCCCAGTCACGCAGGCCGGTTTCGTCAAAATCGCCCGGCCAGTGCGCCGCGATTGAAAATTCGTTGTTCACCATTCTACCTCAACCATGCCACAACTTTCTCGCCCGACCAAATTTCTTTCACCGGCTGGCGCTCGCGCGCGACGGCGGATTTTCTGCCGTTCACGAGAATTTCGGCGGCATGCGAACGGGTATTGTAATTCGATGCCTGCACGAAGCCATACGCACCCGCGCTCATCAACGCGAGAAAATCACCTTCGCCGATTTTTGGCAACGGACGGTCTTTGCAGAAAAAGTCACTGGATTCGCAAATCGGCCCGACAACATCGGATGAAATTGTCGCGCCGACTTTGCGCGTGAGCGGCACAATTTCGTGGTAGGCGTCATAAAACGCCGGACGAATCAAATCGTTCATCGCCGCGTCCACGATGACGAAATTCTTTTTGCCCGTGCGTTTCACATATTCGACACGCGTGACCAAAATGCCCGCGTTGCCGGAAATGAACCGCCCCGGCTCCATCAGGATTTTCAGGCCGAGCGGTTTCAGCAACGGCACGAGCCGCGCGGCGTATTTTTGCGGCGTCAAAATGTCTTTGGCAGCGGAAGTTTTCCACCACGCCGCCGCGCCGCTGGCCAGCGCGGGTTGATAGACGATGCCCAGCCCGCCGCCGATGCTGAAGAATTCCAGCGCGTATTTTTCTTTCAACCGCTCTAAGAGCGGCAGGACTTTGCGCACCGCTTTTTCAAACGGCGTCGCTTCGGTGATTTGCGAGCCGATGTGCATTTGCAGGCCGCGCAGCCGCAGATTTTTCAGTCTGCTCGCGCGGGCATAAACGCCTTCGACCTGCTCGAATTGAATGCCAAATTTGTTTTCATAAGTGCCGGTTGTGATTTTCGCGTGCGTGTAAGCGTCCACACCCGGGTTCACACGCACGGCAACGGGCGCGATTCTTTTCAACTGCGCGGCGACTTTGTTGATGCGCTGCAATTCCGGCTCGCTCTCGGCGTTGAACGAATAAACGTTTTGCCGCAGGGCGAATTCAATTTCCTTTTCCGTTTTGCCGACACCGGCGAAGACGCACCGGCGCGGGTCGCCGCCCGCCGCGATGACACGCTGCAATTCGCCGCCGCTGACGATGTCGAAGCCGCCGCCGAGGTTCGCCAGCGTTCGCAGCACGGAAAGATTCGAATTCGATTTGGCGGAGAAACAAACCAGGTGTTCCACCGGCGACATCGCCGCGTCGAGCTTCCGGAAATGCTCCGTCAGCGTCCGCTGCGAATAGACGTAGAACGGCGTGCCGTGTTTTTTGGCCAGCGACTCGACGGTGACGCCTTCGCAAAACAATTTGTTTCCGATGTAACGAAATTCGTGCATATCGGCTTCAGTGTAAGGTCCGGCGTCCGGAGTTCAAGGTTGGGAAACAATAAACCCGCCGGAGAAAATCCGGCGGGCGCAGTCAAAAGAACATTTCAAGGCTCTGCCAGAATCGCCGCGCGCTCTTTAAAGTATTCGTCCGGCGAAATCTGGTTGGCCATGTATCTCGCAAGCAACGCCTGCAACTCCGCCTCCTTTTGCGCCGAAACGGGCGGCGGCGGCGCTTCAATCGGTTTGAAGCCCAGCGTCTTTCCGGCATAACTCGCATTGGCCGGCGACGGCGGTTTGACAGCAGGCGCGACTCCCGGCGCGGCAGGTTTCGCGGGCTGCGCGCCGGCTTGCGCTTTCGCGGCGGCTGTAGCTTCCTTCTTCGCCNNTGGGCCTTGGCGGCGGCTTCATCGGCCGCCGTTTGCCGCGCGGCTTTTGTGTCCGCTTCCTTTTTGGCCTTCAAATCAGCGGCGGCCTGATCAGCCTCCTGTTTGGCTTTGGCGGCGGCGGCAGCCTTTTCCGCCTTGGCTATCGCCTTATCCTCCTTGGAGGCCGGCTTGTTGACCGGCGTCATCACCGCGTTGTCATCAGTCGTTTTGGGTGTTGGCTCCACTTTTGGCGCCGCATTCGTTGGCTGGCCAGTCTGTTCTGGCACGGCGCCGGACGGAGTCGCCACAATGACCGGCGGAGCCGGCTGGTTTTGCTGCGTGTCCAGCTCGCTCATCTTGCCCAACAACGCCGCGCGCGCGGCGGCTTGGGCTGGATTGTCCTGCGCGTGGACGGTGAGACTCCCCAGAATTAGCGCCGCTGCGCAAACGGCTGACGACATCATGGAAATTCGCATAGCATTTTCTTACGCCAATTCCTGCCCGGATGCAACAGCTTTTCGGCCTGCCGGGAACAGCCGCCGCCACGCGAACGGCAGCGGACTGGCCAGCGTCGAACGCAGCATGATGCTACGCACCTCGCCGCGCGAGACTTTCACGCGCCGCCGCAAATCGATCACATTCGCAGCGCGCAGCTTTTCAATTGTCTTCACACCGATCAAAATCGGCCAGGCGCACGCGAGGCGCACGCGGAATTGCCCGAACGGCAGGGTGTTCGTGTAAGTCCAGCCCGCGCGCAGATGCGATTTCGCTTCGTCGAGATAACGATGGAACAGCGGCAGGAACCTGGCCTCGTTCGCCGGCGACAGCAAGATTTCCGGAAACAATTCCGCTGGCTCCAGTTTTTCCAACGGCAGATAGCAGCGGCCCTTTTTCAGATCCGCCGGCAAATCGCGCAGGATGTTCACCAGTTGCAGACCCTTGCCAAACCGGATGCCGTCCGCGATAAATTGTTTCTCGTCCAACTTCCCGTCTGGAAAAAGGTGTGCCCGGCATATCTTCGTCCAAAACTCGCCCACGCAGCCGGCCACGCGATAGGTGTAATCATCCAGCTCCGCTGCCGTTTCCAGCGCGATGATTTTGCCTTGGTAGGGCGCGCAGTCTCCTGCGCGCCGGGCGTCGGTTGCAAGTTCGGCGGCGGGCAGAGGACTGCCCGCCCTACCTGATTCAAACCGCCGCAAATCCAGCTCCTGCCCGCTGGTGATGGTCGTGAGCACGTCGCGCACCAGTTTCAAATCCGCCGGCGACAATGTTTCTAGCAAAGCCAGACTGTCCTCGGTCTTTTCCAGCAACAATTTTTCGGCGGATAAATTTTGCCTTTGCGCCAGTTCGCCAAAATTCGGCGGCGCGGAAGATTGGCCGAGAATCCGTTCGCGCAGTTTTTGCAGTGCCTCCAGCCGTTGATCGAGCGGGATGATTTCGGTGTCGGCGATGGTGTCGGCCGTGCGCGCGAGCAGGTAGGCGAGGCCAATTTGCGGGCGCACGCGCGCCGGCAGCACACGCAACGTCAGGTAAAACGAGCGCGACGTGGCGCGAAGCAAATCATTTAGCGGTTTTGAAATTTGCATCTTATCGTTCCAAAGGGACACCGGATATTGGCCAGAGACACAGTCTCTGGAAACAGAAGACGAGGCAATGCGTCCTGAAGGGACGCCGGATATTTCCGCCGGTGCACGAGCCGAGGCGCGAGGCCGATTTGGAGGCGCACCGCGCCCGGCAGCAGCGTCCCGCAAGGCGGGATCAGAAAAAACGAACGCGACGTCGCCTTGAGCAAATCAATCAATGGTTTCGCCATTTGTCCGTGAAGAATAAATCTTTCCGCCCGCTTCGCCAACTAAAGTCGTGGGCGTAATATCTCGCGCCAGCGTCTTGGACTGCGGCAGCCCTCTGCCGCTTTCTTGTGCACAGCAACGGAAATTTGGCTTCACTTCCAGCCACGCACGCACCACCGTCATTTCATGCCTGAACCAAGAATGCCTTGGCCGCATGCACCGACCCACCAGCTTTCCGGTCGCGGAACTTATTCTGTAACGGCTTCGACTTATCAAAAGGCGCACCACTTTCGTGGCGCGAAACGGTTGCGGGTTTTGCAGCGCGGTTTGTTGACCGTGGCCGGCAAATTTGGCTGGCAGTTGGAAGCGTGGGCGGTGTTCTCGAATCATTATCATTTCATCGCCCACTACTCGCCCGCCGAGGCCGACGATGCTACCAGCTTAAGCGACATATTGAGCGTGTTGCACGTCAAGACGGCGGAGTGGGTCAACAAGCTCGACAAGTCGCCAGCGCGACAGGTCTGGTTCAACTTCCGTGAAACCAAGCTAACGCATCAGCGCTTGTATCTGGCGCGGCTGAATTATGTCCATCAAAACGCGGTGAAACACGGGCTGGTGCCGGTGGCCTGCCAGTATCCGTGGTGTTCGGCGGCGTGGTTTGAACGCACGGCTTCGACCGTGATGGTGAAATCCATTTACCGTTTCAAGATGGATCGGATTTCGGTGGCGGATGAATTTGAGGTGGACAAAGATTGGCAGGCGTGAAAATAGCGCCAGGGGGCTGGCGCAGTCCAAGACGCTGGCGCGAATTTCCAAGGCGCCCGGTGAACGCGAAGCGTCTTGGACTGCGGTAGCCCTCTACCGCTCTCGTCCGGGACGGTCAAGAGACGCCATGCCGATTTGCGGGCGCACGCGCGCGGGCAGCACGAGCAACGGCAGAAAAAACGAGCGCAACGCCGCCTTGAGCAGATCATTTAACGCATTTGGCATTTTTAGACAGAATGAAGAGAATTTCAGAATTCAATTTGCGCCGCCAGTTCGAGATTCAAATTTTGTTAATTCTGTAAATTCTGTCGGCAATTATTTGTGACATGTAGACAATTTACTTCAACCGATCTATGTCTTCGCCTCGATATTTTCTGTATTTGTCTTTCGCCGTGATTGTGTCCGTTACCCGAAATGTTTCTACATCTACTCCCTCAATTGGACTACAACCGTAATAAGCTCGATTTTTATCTACTGCATACTGCTCGCTTAAAACTTTCATTGTCGTGTAGTCACAATCCACTTTTCCGACTTTTGCAAACTGCGGAACGGCATAATAGGCCTTGTCATCTTTTGCCCATCCATTGTTGATGATTTTGAATGAAGTCACATCAACCACCTTCAGTGCGTGTTCAGCAAAATAGAAATCGTTTTTGTCCCTGCTCCACAAATTTGCACCATCAATAATTTGAAAACTAGCCTGGTCAGCACCTTTTATTTCTCGTGTTCCTCGAAATACCTTTATTTTATCTTTTCCGTAAAAATCTCCTAAATAAACAAAAGTATCTGGATCTGCTCCTTCAACAATTTCAGCTTCACAATAAACATGCTTATTGTCTTTAGCGTATTCTCCGTTGATTGGCTGGAATGAATTTTGGTCTGCGCCTTCAACTGTTGTCACCATTCGGCCTACGCCTTCGTTGTATCGAATTAAGGACCAATTGCCATTCTCGACTTTATATCCCTCACAACCGGTTAGCAGGAGCAAAACTAAAATTGGAAATATCTTTTTCATTTTATGATAATTGTTCCCGCCAGCGCGCCAGTTGCTTTGCGACTTCCTTTGTTCCCGGTGCGCCGGTCAGATTTCGTTTCGCCATCGCCGTTTTCAAATTGAACACGCCCAGCGCGTCGCGG
>PLZL01000026.1 GCA_003152145.1 Limisphaerales bacterium | reverse complement strand
TCGGTCGAGGATAGATACCCGCTGTGGCTGGCATCGGCCTTGGTGACTTTGATGGTTGTGCCCGAGCCGTTCACCGCCCCGGTCCCGCCCGTGATCGTCAAAATGCTGGACGTGTTTTCCGTCAGGTTGCCCGCCGAGCCGCCGGCGATGGCGCTCCACGCCCCATTCTTTCTGCCGTAGGTGTTCCCGTCTGATGCAGCATCCGTCAGGTAACTGCCCGCCGGCTGATAACTTCCCGCCGGCTGCACGGCGGCCCAAGTGGCGTTTATCCTGCCGTAAAGAGTTCCGTTGCTCGGCGCGTCTGGAATTCCACCACCGCCACCGGCATTGATCGCCGTCACAAGTGTCCCCATCAGGTTGTGCGCCTCTTTTGCCCAGATCGAGACGTTCTGAACGTATTGCCACAAGACCGGAGCCGGTATCGGCTGCGGAGGAAGTGAAAATGCTATCGCCATCACGGGCAAGTTAAACCCGGAAGCCAGCGTTGGCAAGAATTCAGACTTTTTTGACGTGGCAACAAAAAAAGTGAAAAAAGTGCATTGACAGATTTAACAAATGACACGAACTGTTAATTAGTGCGAGAAAAAAGTCCCGCTGCACTACCGGGAAACAGCACATCTGGGCTGGGAACCTGATGCAATAGCACCGATAGCCGGACAGCTTCTGTCTGGATCGCGGTAAAGCCCGAAAGGGTTTGGGGTCGCTTCCATAAATCAACAGGCTCGGTGTCGCATTTTGCGGCCACGAGCAAACAACAACAACACGCGCCGGTCATTGACCGCCGCAAAGAAAGAACGATTTTTTTATGGCTTTTGGACCCTGTCCGACACCCGGCCTTGTCACCGGCTGCCAGTTTACACAGCAACTTGTCAGTCAAGAACCTGTGTATGACAAATTGATTTTGGAGGACATAAGGCCGGAGGATGGCTGGATTTTACACGTTGACACCGGCGAATTCCCGGCATACAGCGGCGTTCAGCACACGCTGGATCGCTTCAATCACGTCTGGCCCAACGTCACCAAGACGTGGCGGCCCACGCAGGCTGGAAACTGTTTGGGGACGCCCTGCGACAAGACGGAGCATTACATCACCTGGGGTGCCACGCGGCTGACGTATTTTCTGGAAGAGCAGTCTTGGGCGACGCCCTTGCTGTGCTACGACCAGGAGATGCACGTCACGCACGCGAAGGAACATTTCCGGCAGATCATCACTGACATTCTGAAGCCGGCCACCAGCGCGATCAACTCGAATTTCCTGCGCAAACGCGCGGCGCAGTTCGCCAATTACGCCTGGGTCGCCAACAGCAGTTTCGGCAATCCGAGTTCGGCGAATGGCACGTTCCAATACCAGTGGGTGTTGGCGGGCACGCACAACGACGAGGAATGGTATATTGATACCAACGTTCCGGCGTCGCACATTTTCAAACTCACGCCGCAAATGTTGCAATCCCGGTTTCAGCCGTTGTGCCGCGTTGGCTATTTCGGCAAGCAGCCGTTCAAGGATCTGCCGCCCAACATCGAGTTGGTGACGGACATGGATACCGTCTGGGAACTGGACCGTCTCGGCGGGCAGCAGGGCATCGGCGGCGTTCCGTCCATCACCGGCAACTGGCGCTTCACCGAATGGGATGCGACCAGCAAGTATTGGAAATACGCCTTTTCGGGCACCGTCGGCAATTACGTTGTGCGCGCGGACCCGTTCAACCTGCGTTTCAACTATCTGGGCGCGGTTGGCACCACGCCCGGGCTGCCCTATCGGTATCAGGTGGTCCTCCCGTTCGTCAACGTGCCGTCCAGTGGCGCGGGCGGCGCGCCGGGCACCAAGGATCTGCCGAATGCCGCTTTCGACAACGCGCAGTATCGTTGGAGCTACGTCTGGCACCGGAAGGCTCTGCAATGCCTCGTGGCCGATGCCACGCCGGTCAATCCCGAAATGCCCTACAGCTCGCGCAACTTCGGCGGGCGCTGGCAGTTCGTCATGGACAACCTCGGCGCGGACCAGAACGGGAATCCGATTGAGAACAAGCGGCGCAACAAGGGCCAGTTCATCGCGGATTTCAAAATGGCCATCCGCCCGCTCTACACGGAATTCTTGGAATTGATTTTCCACAAGGCCGAGCCGCAGTGCATCATTCAGATTGACACCTGCAATGCCGATCCCGGCTACCCGGCCCAGAATTACGAGTCGAACACGAGCGCATTCTGCACCAACACGAGCGCGCCATACACCGTCACTGTCGCGGGGCATCTCAATGCCACGACTGGCCAATACCAGGTCGAGGCGAACACCATCATGTGCAATGGCGTGCCGGTCGAACACGAGGCTATCAGCGGACAGACAACGCTGGCCGGCCTGGTCACACAACTCAACCATTTGGTCGGCGTGCTCGGCACCTGGGCCGTCAGCGGCGACAGCATCACGATTACGGGTTCCTGCTCCACGATCACGGTTCCGTGGATTCTGTCATAACCCGTCTGCAAGCGGTGGTAGCCCCTGGGCGTTCTGGTGGTTCGGACGCCCAGGGCTTCACCAAACAAAAACGATTTATTTTATGGCTGATGACTATTACAGCGCGCCGGAATCCGCTTCCGCCTCGCCCGGTGACGTAGGCGATGTCAAACCATCCAAACCCCAGGGCGACAACGAAGACGAAATGGAAGGTAACACCGCGTTGGTGCCAAAATCCATTTTCGGCTCGAAAATCCCCGATGTCGGCCAGGAGTGCCGGTTCAAGTGCCAGCACATCTGGGAGAACGAAGTCGAATTGTCTTGGGAAAAGGACGGGGACGAAAACGGCCCGTCGAAGGGCAAACGCTCAACGATGGATGACGTGGACGACACCTTCGACAAGATGGCAGAGCCGGCGGCAACCGAAGAATAACCAATGCCTGCCACCGACCCAACGACGCTTGAAGCAAACGCGCAGTGCATCGCCAGGTGCATCCCGCCCGGCGACCAACTGCCTGTCTTGATTTCGCTCTTTGCACAATTTGCCGGTGTGAGCACCGACCCGGCTTCTTTGGTTGCCGGAGCGCGATGCTATTCAAAGTGCATCGCTCCGGGCGATCAGTTGCCCGTCCTGATTTATCTGGCCGATGCCATAGCCAATTCGTGAAATGGCCACCGACCCACAGGTTTTGGTGAACGCCGCTAAGTGCTACGGCAAGTGCATTCCGCCGGGCGATCAATTGGCCGCGCTGATTTATCTGGCGGATGAGATTTTGAACAGCCCAGTGCCGCCGGGGGAAACGATTCAGATAACCGGCCCGGACGGAATCACTTACGGATTCGTCACCGGCCTCGACGGCAAAGTCTGGCTCGACCGCAATCTCGGCGCCACCCAGGTCGCCACGGCAATTGACGACGCTGCTGCCTATGGCGATCTCTACCAGTGGGGAAGATTCTGTGACGGCCACCAATTGCGGACCAGCGGAACCACAGCCACGCCAAGTCCGACAGACACGCCCGCAAACTCACTGTTCATCCTGCAGCCCTACAATTGGCGAAGCACGGACAATGAAACACTGTGGCAGCCAGACGCCTTCATCAATCTGCCCTGCCCGGCCGGATTCAGAATTCCAACAGCCGCGGAATGGGCAGCCCTGGTAGCCGCGGAATCAATCACCGACAGCGCCAGCGCATTTGCCTCGAGGCTAAAACTCACGTCAGCAGGATTCCGAAGCGGAAGCAGCGGCTCAATCGGCTACCCCGGCTCAATTGGCCGTTACTGGACAGAAGTCTCCGCAGGACACAATTGCGACTTTCAGGAATTCCGCGTGACCGGCTCCCAGGGCTTTTACGCTACATCCGTCTCGAATGCCGTGTCCATCCGTCCAATTCACATTTGACAATTATGAGAGACAGCCGCCTTGACCCCGTCCTGCTCCTCATCGCCATGATAGCCGCAGGAATCATTGGACTGACCATCGCCTGCTTCAAATGGTAACCCTCGAAACAATTCCTACTCCGGCCATCAGGGTTCCCCCGATTGACAGCGGACTGAATATAACAAACACTTCGCGCATCAAATGCAAACCGATGCGCAAGTCGGAAGAAATCTGTCAGGATTTCCCCGGTGCGGAGTGATGACCAGAACCGGGGGGCAAGGCACGGTGAGAACCGGGCATCAGGCGCAGTGGCCAAAAACCGCTGCGCCTGTTTACTGGCCCGGAAATGGAATCTGCCAGGATTGTCCCTTCCCTACCTGCCTTGGTTCAACAGTGCCTGCCATCAGTAAATCATCCCGTGCGAAGCACGGAACCCATCAGAACAATCCGGCCAATCTCCATCCCTGTCACCTCGCCGCCCTGCCCGAAATCCATTTGATGCTTGCCGTCTGGCCACACGGCAGAAAGGCCGCTCATGCAATTAACGCCTGACCGAATCCTCATGCTCTACAATTACGACGACACGCTCTACCTCGCGCTGGCAACCATGCTGGCCATCATCGCCCTCGTCAATTGCTATCCTGCCGATGACATCGTCACGATTCCAAGACAGTCAACCAACAAACCAAAGGTAATATGAAACACATTGCACAATTAATCGTTCTTATCAGCGCGGTCCAGTTCCTCACGAGCTGCGGTTCGCTTCTCACAAAAACAGCAACGCCCGCGTCAATCCCTGTTCAATCAGGAGTCGCTGACAACTTTGTCGTTTCCCGCACTCACGTTTGTTAACAGCAATTTTCAACCATCCACGATGGCCTCGCTGACGACGATGTCCTTTCCCTCGCTCAAAATCTTGGGGGCAAGTTTTACCGCCTCGGCAATGGCCTCACTCACGACCTTTAGTTTTCCAGTCTTGAGTTTTGTCGGCGGGAGTTTTAACCCGTCCTCCATGGCGGCTTTGACCACAATCTCGCTGCCCGCTCTGCAATATCAGGGCTACGCCCCATTTGGAAGCTTCAGCGTGGCCAGCATGGCCAGCCTGGCCACACTCTCACTGCCGGCGATGATCAGCTACAATGGAACAATTACCGCCAACACCGGTCTTGGAAACCTCGCCTCGGTCACACTCGGCACCGTTGGCACACTCAAAAGCATCGTAGGCGCGACGATCAACATCTCCGGCCAGAAACTTGACCAGGCTTCTGTCAACGGCATCCTCGCGCTGCTCGTATCGCTGGACGGCACGGGCGGCACGA
>PLZL01000112.1:2127-5706 GCA_003152145.1 Limisphaerales bacterium | reverse complement strand
GTTCTGAAAAACGCGCCGATCCTCGTCCTCGACGAGGCATTAAGCGCGCTCGATTCTGAATCTGAACGCATCGTGCAAAACGCGCTCGACGAATTGATGAAGGGCCGCACGACCATTTGCATCGCGCACCGGCTCTCCACCATTTTCCACGCGGACATGATCGTGGTGCTGGACCAAGGCCGTATTGTTGAAACCGGCAGGCATGCGGAGTTGATCCAGCACGGCGGCATTTACCAGAAGCTTTACGAACTTCAGTTCCAAAGCTGACTTTATATTACATCCAGGCAGGAGATGCGAAACTTTGCGCGTTCAAGCCGGGCGTTGGCATCGTTCAGGAGAAACAGCGGTTTATTGCCGTAAAAGGAAGCCCATTGCGAAAAAGTGCTTAGGGGTCCGAAAATATAATCGCATCGCGCCAGGGCGTAGAGGTCGCCCACCGGCGAACCGGCGCCCAGTCCGACCGATAATCCGGGAAATTCGTCCGCGGTTCGCGGTGCATCGCTGCAAACGAAAAAGGCGACTTTGCGATCTGGAAATTGCGCGGCCAATTCCTGCATCCAGCCGGCATATCGCGAAGCGGGAAAAAAATACCGGCCCCACCGCCAGGCGCCATAATCACCATGGCGGACATGAACACCGACAACGATGTCCGCGTCGCGCCGCAAGCGATCCACTGCTTCGCGACTGGCGCGGTCATACTCTTCGATGGGCCGGAAATAGGCCCTGATCTTTCCCGCGTGCCGTTGCAGCCAGCTGGTCGGCACACGAAAGGGCCAGCCATGCGCGAAGACAATCCGGGCGTCACGGATTTGGGCCTGGACTTCCGGCCCATCCAGCGGGATGACGTTTGACCATGGCTTTTCGCGCAGTGTAACCACCTTCTTGCCGAAAACCGGAAAGCTCTCATTCCAGATGCTGGCGTAGCAGACAATCTGATAACAAATCCGCGTTTTGCGGATCGCGGCGGCAACGCCGGGAACAACGTCCAGCCAGCTCCGCCGCCTTGCAACCGGATAACGGCAATAGATGTCCCGGCGTGTGGTCTCGAAAAGGTGGGCGTAGGAATGAAATGCGAAGTTGACTATGCGATGCCCCTGTTCCTCCGCCAGGGCGATGAAATGTGCGAACAGCGTGAGACGGTTGGCGAGACGACCGGATCGGAGGCTGATGACAATTAATTTTCCATCCTTCCGAAAATGCTGTCCCGGTCTCCGGTCGTCAACTGCCAGTCGCGGGCCATACTGATTGGCTGGTTCCATTGCCATTGCTATTACGAGACGGGTCTTGGGCTGGAACTGTCGGGCCTTTTGGACACAGGACAGAGCAATAAACAACCTGGCGAAGCTCGTAAAGGCGAATTTATCCGGGCCGGCCCCGAAAATTCTCGCGCCCGGCGCAGGGCACGGCCATAATTCACTTCTCAAAAATATGGCGCCGCCGTTGAAAATTCTGGCGATTCAGTTCAAATACTTCGGCGACGCCGTGCTGCTCACGCCCGCACTCCGCGCACTCCACGAACATTTTCCCAGCGCCCAACTGCACCTGCTCGTGCCGGAGGAGGTCGCACCGATTTTCCAGCACCTGCCGTGGCTCAACCGGGTCTGGCCGATGCCGCGCCGGCGCGGAAGCGCGAGCTTGCGCCAAACCTGGCCTGTCATCCGCGCCCTGCGCCGCGAGCATTTTGACCGTTCGGCGGATTTCGCCAGCAATGATCGCGGCGCGATTTTGAGTTTTCTCATCGGCGCGCGCCATCGGCTCGGCCGATTGGAGCGAGGCGGATTTTGGGGACGCCGGTTTTGCTACAACCAGCGCGTCGCGCCGGAAACCAAAGTGCAGCACGAGTCGGCACGGCTGGCGCATTTGCTTTCCGCGTGGGGAATCGTTCCATCGCCGCTTGAAGCTGAAATCCGCTCCGATCCGGCTTTGGCCGCGGCGGCGGAACCATTGCTGCCGCCAGGAACGATCCTTTGCCACGTCGCTTCCAGCCAGCCGAAAAAGGAATGGCCGCTCCATCATTGGGCCGAATTTTACCAGCTCGCCGCCGCCACGGGACTGCGCGTTGCCTTCACCACTGCCGTCGGCGTGCGCGAGCAACAGTTGATGGCGGAGTTGAAGAAAACTCTGCCGGACGCGCTGGTGCTGCCGGTGATTCCCGGACTGCCGTTGTTTCTCGCCGTATTGAACCGCGCGGAAGTTTTCGTTTCCGGCGACACCGGCCCGCTGCATTTCGCCGCCGGCCTTGGCGTGCCGACGATTTCGCTTTTTGGCCCCAGCTCGGCCGCAAAATGGGCGCCGGTGGGTTCGCGCCACCAAGTCCTTGCCGGTTCGCCGTGCCAATGCGACGGCAATTGGGCCGTCTGCCAGAACGCCAGCCATTGTCTCGCTGCCATCACACCGGAACAGGTTTTTGAACGCCTCCAAAACATTTTAGCGTCAGGATGAAAACTCAATCGTGGCGGCACTCCATGGGCGTCGGCACCTCCGCGGCAACCCGCCACGAAATATTTGGGTTGTTTATCACCGCGCAACCGGATTATTTTTGTGGCGAAATGGCTGACAAAATTCCCTATCTCGACCTCCCGGCGCAACTGCGCGGCATCCGCAAGGAAATTGACGCCGCCATCGCGCGAACGATTGACAATTGCACCTTCTGCCTCGGCCCCGACGTGGCGCAGTTCGAAAAAGATTTCGCTCGATTTATCGGCGCGGAACACTGCATCGGGTTCAACAGCGGCACGTCCGCGTTGCATGTGGCGATGCGATTGCTCAACATCGGCCCCGGTGACGAAGTCATCACGACTCCATTCACGTTCATCGCGACGAGTTGGGCGATTTCCTACACCGGCGCGAAGCCGGTCTATGTGGACATTGACGACGCAACGATGAACCTCGATCCGAAATTGCTCGAACGCGCCATCTCGCTGCGAACAAAAGCGGTTTTGCCCGTGCATCTTTACGGTCATCCGTTTGACCTCGATCCGGTTCTGGCGGTCTGCAAAAAGCACAGGTTGCCGCTGGTCGAGGACGCCTGCCAGTCGCATGGCGCAAAATACAAAGGCAGAATCGTTGGCACCTTCGGCGCAATTTCCTGTTTCAGCTTTTATCCCGGCAAGAACCTTGGCGCCTGCGGCGAAGGCGGCGCGCTCGTGACGAACGATGCGGCATTCGCCGCCCGCGCAAAAGCCTTGCGCGAACACGGCTCGACTGTCCGCTATTACCATGACGAGATCGGATATAACTACCGCATGGAGGGTTTTCAGGGCGCGGTCCTCGGTGTGAAACTCAAGCATCTGGCAAAATGGACGGCGGAACGCCGCCGCGTGGCGCATCGCTACCATGAACTGCTGGCAAACACGCCGCTGCAACTGCCGCGCGAAGCCGCCTGGGGCGAAAGTGCGTATCATCTTTNNTCCGCCATCCGCGCCGCGACGAACTGAAGGCGCACCTCGAAGCCAACGGCGTCGGTTGTGCTGTGCACTATCCGATTTCGCTCCACCTGCAAAAAGCCTACGCGAATCTGGGTCACAAGGCCGGTGATTTTCCCGTCGCCGAGAAAGCCGCGCGCGAATGTTTGAGCCT
>PLZL01000112.1:0-2007 GCA_003152145.1 Limisphaerales bacterium | reverse complement strand
CAAGGCGTCGCGCAAAAACATCAAGCAGGGCGAACACGGCTGCTGGAAATACTGCGTCGAGGACGACTTGCGCCGCATCGTCGGTGACAACAAAACCAATTTGAAACTCACCGTGATGGCTGACGCCGAGCGTTGTGATTATCACGAGGACATTTTGCCGAAGAAGGATTCCATTTTGGACATGATTCGCGTTGCGACCTACATCCACCAGATTCCGACCGCGCTGGACATGGTCAAGGACGCGCACGACAAGGGCTACGAGACGACCATCAACCTCATGGCCGCCTCAACCGTGCCCGACCACGAACTGGACGAGGGTCTGGAAATGCTCGCGAAGTCCGAGGCCAGGACGATTTACGTCGTGGACAGTTTCGGCGCGCTTTACAGCGAGCGGGTTCATTCGCTCGTAAAAAAATATCAGCATTACTGCAAGGCGTCCGGCAAAGAGGTGGGTGTTCACATGCACAACAACATGCAGCTTGCGTTTGCCAACACCATCGAGGGCATCATCGAAGGCGCGAATTTTCTCGACGCCACGATGGCCGGGCTGGGCCGCGGCGCGGGAAATTGCCCGATGGAACTGCTGCTCGCCTTCCTGCACAACCCAAAATACGAACTGCGCCCCGTGCTCGATTGCGTGCAAAACCACATCGAGCCGATGCGCGCGAAACTGCTCTGGGGTTACGACCTGCCATATCTGCTCACCGGCATGTTGAACCAGCACCCGCGCACGGCCATCAAGTTCAAGGAAGCCGAACTGAAGGGTGAGAAGGGTGACATTCTCAAGTTCCACGACACCGTCACGGACCAGGAATGAATGTGAACACCAACAATTTCCTCGCCGCCGAACAAGTTTGGCCATGACGCAACCGCGGCGTGGCCAGCATCCGCAAATCATTCCTGCTACCCACCGACCGGCCCATGCCGGGATGATGAATCAATTCAACAAACGCGCGCGGCTCTTGGAAACGAAGGCCGCTTTCTTGTTCCGGCAAATCCATTTGCGCAATTCTCGAGGGGACGGCGAATGATTCTCCTTCTCCGAGGGGAGCCCGAAGGGCTTTCGGAAATCAGCCGGGCAGACTTAGCCTCATATTAAGCGGGCTATTTACATTACGAACGTTTTGAAAGTATAGTTGGAATTTCGCGCTTCAATTCGATGACGGGCAATGGACAGTCTTTCCAGTCGTTCTCCCAGCATACAACATAATGGCATTTTCGCTTGGATTTAAGATGCGCCTTGTAACCGCTTGACCTGAGCTCAAACTCAATGTATTTGCGGACATAACCCTTCGTTGAGTCCTCAAACACCGCCGCGTCAGGAAACTGCACTCGAATTACTTCGATCAGGGGGAATCCAAGTTCTCTACGAAACTCGACAAACAAAGCTACGACGCCCATTTCGTTTGTAGGCGTCCAGCGCATCACCCGAAGTTCCATGGGCTCTCCTACCACATCATCAATCTCCGCTTCATCATCAACCACAATCGGCACTTGCTTCGATTGCAATACGTCTTCACTTATGCAAAAGAGATTGTCTTCGCTTTCGATATACCAGTTAATAAAAGTCAGAACCCAATCGATTTCCTGTGGCTGAAAATCATGTTTATTCCTGAATTCAATTCCGGCTTTGTTGAAACGCGTGTAATTTTCTCCCCACGCGTTACCCTTAAATTCGCCAACACGGTTCAAAACCGACAGCCCTCCTTGGGTTGCATTTACCCAAATATTGAATTGGTGCGGATCTGACAGATATAAAAGCAGTGTGGCCAAACCCTTACTTGCCCCTTTGATCTTCAGCTTCCTTAGGCAAATGTCCAGGGCGACTTCAGGCTTGTGTCCCGAATATAGCAGTTCGTTTAACCACTGATTGATAAGTTTCTTAGCGTAGGACAGGCGTCGCGCCTGTCTCTAACTCTCAAAAAATGGAGACAGGCAGGATGCCCGTCCTACGGCTTTAATCTTCCGAGAACAAATAATCCAAATCCGTGGCGGTGAGGCTGCGGG
>PLZL01000402.1 GCA_003152145.1 Limisphaerales bacterium | reverse complement strand
CGTGGCCGGGACGGAGTAAAGCTGGCCATTTTGGATCGCGGTGGAAGTGATGGTGCAGGGCAGGACATAGCCCGCCAGATTGGCAAACGTGGACCCCAGTTGGTTGGTGTAGTATAGGCTGCCGATGGTGATGCCGGTTTTGTTGTTGTTGCCCGAGCCGTCGCTGAATTGGAATGACATGGCCCAGCTCGTTGTCGTGGGGACCAAAGCGGCGTAGACGCTTGTGGCTTGCAGGGTCTGGCCATAAGTCCAATCGCGATCCAGCGTGGCCACCACTTGCTCGGTGGCGGCTTCGGCGGCGGCCTCGGCCGTGGTGAACAGTTCGTTTTGCTGCGTCACCTTGCCGTTGGATGAAGCCCACCACATGAGACTGGCCAGCGTCATCAGGGTGATGGCCAAAAACACCAGGGTTATCATCAGCGCATACCCGTGACGGGCGCGAGGGTCAAATGGATGTGGTATCCGCATGGTGGTGTCGGTGTCTAATAGGTCGGCATGCGCATGGACGCCCGGGTCTGCAACTGGTAGTAGTCATACATGGCGCCGTTGCCAACGCCAGCCAGCGGATATTCCCACTGGCTAAATTGGAGCTTGACGTGAATGACGCGGTTGGCCTGATAGGTCGTCAGGATGTTGGTAAAGGCATCCTCGGCATCAAAAACATAATAGTTGGTGATCCAGACGACGATATTGTCGGCCCGCGTTGCCGTCAGCTCCGCGCCATTGGAGATGACCACGCTACAGAGATTGCTGGCCTGCCGGTTCATGAAATAGACGGTGCCAAAATTTGTGTAGGTGTTGTTGGTGATGTTGAAGGGAATGTTGGGGTAAATGGCCAGCGCGTTGCCAATCTGGGGCGTGCCGCTGGCAATGAGCGAAAACTGGTTGCCAACGGGGTCGTAAGTTCCCACCTGCACACCGACAGACGACTTGATGGCGTCCCGCATATCGTTCACGGCCTTGCGTCCGGCCGCGGTGGCGGTCAGCTTGGTCGCCGCGAGGGTGTAGACCCGCGCCGCGAAGAACTGGGTCGCTACGAGCGCAACCACCAGGAAGCTAAACAGCGCCATGACGACGTATATTTCCACCAGTGTGAATCCGGCAACGCGCGCGCGGGGAAGGTTCAAGGGGAGTTTCATGGGACGTTGGGCGGCGGTTGGTTCATTGCCGGTCTGGGGCGCGATAGGTAATAACCGTGTTGGTGTATAACTGGCCGGTGCGCGGGAAAGTCCAGACGCACTGGGACCACACCTCGCGCAGTTGTGGCGAGGTCGAGAGTTGTATCAGCTTGATGCTATTGGTGACACAGCAGTTAGTTAACTGACTGCCCGTCATCGGAACATCCATGATGTCTGTCTGGGGGGGGAGATTGGTTGTTCCACTTGGCGGAACCGGCCATTCATCCACCTTGGGATTGGCCTGCAGATCCCACTTCGCCGCGCGCAACTGTTCCAAGCCCTGCAAGGCATACGATTGCGCCGCGAGCGACATGGAACTCCATTCCGCAAACCGGTTCGTCTGCGCGTAGCCATAAATGACTCCCGCCACGACCAACGCCAGGATGGCAAAGGACATCAAGACCTCGATCAGTGTGAACGCCGCGCGCAAAACGCGGGGCTTGCGCTCAATCATTTGTCTGCAATGCGCCAGCATATTCAATTTGCCAAAAGATTTAACAAGTTTCTCCAATCCACTTGCTATCTTAGCAAGCACACAACGTGCCATTCTGGCAAGCTGGAATCGGCGGCGGTCTGGACCATTTCTGTCCTAAAAATTGACAACGGGTGGAAATAGAGACAGCGGGCCATGAAACCGCCTGCTTATCGCAGCCCCGATGCGGCAGGCTGGCGGGGCGGTGACTTCACAAAGTTCGTCTCGCTCAAAAAAACCGGCTCCAGCATTTCGCCCGGTGCAAAGTCGCTCTCATCATGAAAGCCGGCGGGCGCGCAATTGCATTTCTTCCAGAAACGCCCCAAGCAGCGGCGTCTTGTGCCCGCGCCACAGCGCGCCGATGACCACCGGCGGGAACCCCTCCAGCGGCAGCACGCGCACCTTCGGCGAAAAAATTTTGTTCGGAATCGCCGCCGACAAGCCGATGCCCAGGCCGCTGGCCACGTAGGTTTCAATCAAGTCCACCGAGCCGGCCTCAATGCTCGGGAACCAGTCCACGCCGAGATGGTTGAGCCGGGCTTGAAAATTTTTGTTCAACGGCTCGCCCGGCGGAAAACAAATCAGCGGCTCGTCAATCTTGTCGCGCCGCCACAGCTCGTCCGCCGATTTCACGGCGCTGTTTTTCGGGACGAGCAGCACCGGCGGCAGTTCCAGCAATGCCAGCGTGTGGATGCCCGGCGCGGTTTTTCTTTCCATCACCGTGACGGCCAGATCAATTTCATCCCGTTGCAGCATCGCCTCCAGCTCCGCCGGCGAACCCTCGCGCAGCGACAGTTTCAGCCCGAAAAATCTTTTCCGCACGTTTTGGAAAAGCTCCGGCAGATGCTCGCGCAGCACAATCGTCGCCGCGCCGATGCGGATGCGCCGCGCCTGGCCGCCTTGAAGCTCACCCGCCACTTTGTCGAGGTTCGAAAAAAACGGCTGGACGAACTGGTAAAGCTTTTCGCCTTGCGCCGTCAGCGCGAAGGGCCGCCGGTGAAACAGTTTGACGCCGAGGAATTCCTCCAGTTGCGCGATTTGCGAACTGACCGCCGGCTGCTGGATGCCGTAGGGGATGTTGCGCACCGCCGGCATGATGCCGCCGTGCTTCGCGACGAAATAAAAAAGTTCGAGATGATGGATGTTCACGGCTGACTGGAATGCTCTTAGCAAATCCATCGCGTCGCGGAAAGAACCAATTTGCGGGCATCGTTGAAAACCAACCTGCGGCGGACGGCTGCCGGTGGAACTTGCTGACGTGAGTCCGCTCATCATTCTGCATTTTGCGAGAAAGTCAGGGCCGGCTCGCGCCGGTCGCCGCAACGAAGTGAAAAACTTGTCTCCGCCGCGAAGTGAACTATTCTTTCCCGAAGTGAAAGAAAAGTGGAACAAGCTGCTGCCGGTTTTATTCGTCGTGGTGTTCGCGGTGTCGCGGATTCCTGGTTTGATGCCGGCAAATTTCAGCGCCGCCTATGCCTTCGCGTTTTGCGCCGGAGTTTATTTCTCCAAACGGCTCGCGTGGTGGCTGCCGATTGCGGTGATGCTGGCAACGGACATCGGTTTGAATTTTTATTACCAGCACAATGACCCGGATCACAGTGTCTGGGATTCACGAAATCTGGCCAACCTGGCTTTCAATTACGCAGCGTATGCCGTTCTGATTTTTCTCGGACGACGGTTCAAGCCGCAGACCTCCTTTAGCCTCCTGCTCGGCGGCGGAATTTTGGGCGCAATTTTGTTTTATCTCATCACGAACACGGCGTCGTGGTTCTTCAATCCGTTCAACAATCCCGAATACACGAAAAATCTGGCGGGTTGGATCATTGCGCTCACCAAGGGCACGGGCGGCTATCCGTCCACGTGGGAATTTTTCCGCAACACGCTCTTGAGCGGTGGCCTCTTCACTGCGCTGTTTGCCGGCGCGGCGAAGCTGACCGCGCCCGCCGAATCGCCCGCCGACAAGACCGCCGGCGCGCGCGACGACGAGGAATCCGAAGACGAGGAATCGCCGGAGGAGGCAAAAGGGTGACAAGTGACGCGTGGCACGTGACAAGATTGCAGTTATCATCCGACCGGCATCATTTCCTGTCACCCGTCACATGTCACCTGTCACTTCCATGAAGATTGGCGTCATCTCCGACACGCACAATTTCCTCGACCCGAAAATCCATGAGCTTTTCGCGGGCGTGAACCGCATCCTGCACGCAGGCGACATCGGCAACGCCACCATCATTTCCGAATTGGAGGAAATCGCGCCCGTCACCGCCGTTTATGGCAACACCGACATGAACCTGCCGTTCAAGGAGACGGAAATCATCGAGTTGGCGGCGCGGAAATTCCTCATTCACCACATCGTCAATCCGCACGCACCCGGCGAGCGGGTCAAGGAGCAAATCGCGCGCGAGCGACCGGACGCCGTCATCTTCGGACACACGCATCGGACATTTTGCGAGACAATCGGAGGCGTGCTTTATTTCAATCCCGGCTCGGCGGGCAAGCCGAAGTTCGGTTTGGGCCGCACCGTGGCCATCCTGCGCTGCGACGCGAAGGAAATCCGCCACGAGTTCATTCCGCTCTGATTTCAACCACGGATGGGCACGGATGGACACGGATTTTTGAACAACAAAGACACAAAGGCGCAAAGTTTTTGTCGCGGCGATAATCCTTGATGGAAATTTGTGGGTCTGATTTCATAACTCCATGCTAACGAAGGCCAAGGCGAAAATGATCATGCACGCGGTTCTGCATGCAATGTGTCCTGTTATCTGTTAGATGCCTATGGCAACGATTGAGATTTTGGGTTGGAAAGAGAACTTCGTCGGGTCACCGGCTGGGACGCCCATGCAAGGTCGGAGCTCAGAAAGCGTCTTCGTCGCGGGCTTAAGGCATCTCCCAGCGAAATCAGACGTTTGGCTCGCCAAATCGATTCGCGTCAACCCGTTTCTTTGCATCATGTTCATGACGAGGCCGTATATCCTCTGACGCAGATTCTTGGGACAACAGGCGCAGACATTCGTGTCTCGCTAGCTGACAGCAACAATGAGCGGCTTTTCAAAAATTGTCCGCGCCGTGGATGAGCATTCGCGGCCTTCGCTGACAATTTTCACTTCGCCAACTGCGCCGCCACTTCCTTCACCTTCCGCAAATCGAGTTTGCCCGTTCCCAGCAGTGGAAACTGCTCCACGCGGAAAAACTGGTCGGCGCGCGGTTTCCACAGGTTCGGCAAATCGCTTTGCGCGAGCTTTTCCAGGCACGGCGCCAGCTTTTCGTCCGGCAGTTTGTGCAGCACCACGAGCCGCTCGCCTTTTTTTTCGTCCGGCAGGCCGGCAACCACAAACGTCTGTTCCGTGGCAGCCACGAGTTCATGCAGTTTTTCCTCGACCTTGATGTGCGGCACCATTTCGCCGCCGATCTTGCTGAAGCGGTTCAGACGGTCGGTGATTTGCAGGAAGCCGTCCTCGTCGAGCGCCGCCACGTCGCCGGTGCAATACCAGCCGTCGCGCAAAACCTCGGCGGTCTTTTCCGGCTTGCCGAGGTAGCCGCGCATCACGTTCGGGCCGCGCACGAGCAGCAGGCCGGCCTGGCCGAGCGGCAGCGGACTTCCGTTCCACGGATTTTCCGCGTCCACGACGCGCACGCAGACGCCGGGCAGCGGATGGCCGATGGTCCCGCGTTTCACTCCGACCTGATGAAAACCGGCGGCGCGAAAGTCCGGCGCGTTGACCGCCACCGTCGGCGCGCATTCCGTGCAGCCGTAACCTTCCATCGGCCGGATGCCGAAATGTTCCTCGAACGCCGTGGCGAGCCGGTCGGGCAATTTTTCCGCGGCGGTCATCACGAGCCGCAGGCTGCCGAAATCCGCCGGCACGCAACCGCGTAGATAGATTTGCAGGAAGGTCGGCGTCGCCAGCAGGTAGGTCACGGCCTGATGCTTGACGAGCGGGCCGATGGTTTTGGCATCGAGCGGATTCGGGTGGAACACCACGCCGACGCCGAGCGTGGCTGGCAGCCAGAGCGTGCCGGTGAAGCCGAACGAATGAAAGAACGGCAAAACGCCCAGAAACCGGTCGTGGCGGTTCAAATCAAACACCTGATCCATCTGTTCAATATTCGAGCCGATGTTGTAATGCGAGAGCATCACGCCCTTCGGCTCGCCGGTGCTGCCGCTGGAAAAAATCACGGTGGCAAGTGAATCCAATTTCTCCCTCGCCTCGCCCCGNNCGAGCAATTTTACTGGCAAAAAAGTCGCCATCAGAAATGCCACGAGTTTTTCCGGCGCGGACGGAGCGCCGGGCACCGTCCCGGCATGTTGCGATGAAGTTTCGTTCCGTGCCGAGGCGGTGCTCGGCGCTCCAACAAGGTCTTCGAGAAAAATCGTCTCGCATGGCAGCGCCAGCTTCACCTTCTCCAAAAACACCCGCGACGTGATGACGGTCTTGAGTTCGCATTGTTTTGCGCAGGAGGCCAGCGTGGCTTCGGACAAGGTGTAATTCAGATTCACCGGCACCTTGCCGCACAGCAACGCGGCGTAATTGACCAGCGCGCCCGGCACGGAGGGCGGCAGGAAAATTCCGACCATCGGCTGGCCGCTCCAGATTTTTTTCAGCCGGCGCGCGAGAAAAATGGATTTCACCAGCGCCGCGCCGAACGTGACTTTTTTGTTCTGCGCATCGGCCATTGCAAAACGCAACGGGAATTTCCGCGCCGTCTGCACGAACTGGCGGTGCAACGGTTTCATCCGGTCGCGGCGATGCTGCCAGGCGGACGCGAGCAGTTCCTGCACGGCCAGCCGCGTTTCGAATGGCGTTGCAGTCGGCGGTAGCGGCGTCCCGAAGCTGACCGTGACCGGATGCGGGATTTTGCGCGGCCATTTCCAGACGAAGCGGTGATGTTCGTAGCTGGAAATGCTGCCCAACACACCGTCGAGCGCGACCGGCACGATGGGTGCATCCACGCCCTTCATGATGCGTTCCATGCCGCGCCGGAACGGCAGCAACTGCCCGATGCGCGTGATCTGGCCCTCGGCAAAAATGCAAACGACCTCGCCATTGCGGATGGCGTCGCTTGCGGTTTGCAGCGACTGGATGAGTTCGCGCGGGTGCTGTTCGGCGGAAATGGGAATGACGCCGAGGATGCGCGCGCCCCAGTGGATCCACCGCTTTTCATAAATGTCCTTGAACACGAGGAAACGGATTTGCCGGTCGGTCGAGGCGAGGAGCAGCAGGGCATCCATCCACGAAGCGTGATTGCAGACGAACAGCGCGCCGCCCTTTTCCGGAATGTTGTCGCGCCCGTCCACACGGATCCGATAAAGCGTCCGCGTCAGCAGCCAGAGCACGAACCGCAGCAGCGAATCCGGCATCAGCTTGACGCAATAAATGGTTCCCGCCAGCGACAGCACCGCGCCGAAGAGAAAAATCTGCGGCGACTTGAAATGCAACGGAACCGTAAGCAGAAAATAGACGCCCGAAGCGAGCAAAATGCCGACCCAGCTCAACAACGCGGCGGTGGCGATGACTTTGCCTTTTTTGTCGGCGTCGGGGCGGTGCTGGATGATGGCGTTGACGGGCACGTTGTAAAAGCCGCCGAAGAAACCGAGCAGGCCGAGGCTCCACGCGAAGGCAGCAACGCCAAACCCGGCGTGGGAGAGCAGCGCAGAAAATATGGTGAGGCCGGCCATGCCCAGCGGAATCAAACCGTATTCGATTTTTCCACCGGACAAAAATCCGGCCGCCAGGCTGCCCGCGCCGACGCCGACGAGCATTCCGCCCTGCAAATAGCCGCTGTGCCGGTCGTCAAAATGGAAAATGTCCTTGCCGTAAAAAACCACGGTCAACTGCAGCAGCATCGCCAGAAAGGAGAGGAACGTGTTGCCGACGACGCCGAGAAACAAAACGCGGTCCCCGCGGATCGCCTTGAATTGCGAAAAGAAATCGCCGAGAAAATTCACGCGAAATTTTTTGTGCGGGTCCGCTGCGGGCAGACGCGTGACGCCGAGGCACAGGGATAATCCGACGAGCGCCAGCACAAGGAGGATGGCGCCGGAGAAAATCTGCCGTTTGCCGAAGACATCCGAGAGCATTCCAGCGAAAATCGTTCCAGTGATGGCGGCGGAAAAGGTGCCTAGGCCGAAGATGCCGTTGCCCCACGACAATTTCTTTTCCGGCAACAGCTCCGGCAGCATTCCGTATTTTGTCGGGCCGAAAATCGCGCTGTGCGTGCTCATCAAAAAAATGCCCGCCAGCATCAGCGGAATGCTGTTGAGCCACAGGCCGAGCGACGCCACAGACATGATGCCGAGTTCGGCGCATTTGACGGCGATGGCGACGCTGCGTTTGCTGTAGCGGTCGGCGAAAAATCCCCCGGCCATCGAAAACAGAACGAACGGCACCGCGAACACGGCACCGACCAGCGGCACCAGTGAATCGCGTTTTTCCAGCGACAAACCCATGCCGACGATCATAAAGGTGACGAGCCACCGGAGGACGTTGTCGCTGAAGGCATTTTGGAATTCGACGACGAACATGAGCCAGAAACTGCGCAACGCATCCGGCTTCTGCCCGCCGCCATCTGGTTTCCGTTTTTCGGTCACGACGCAACGTTACTCAATCCCGCGCGAAAGTGTGAATTGAAAAACTTTGCAGTGGGCGCAATAATTTCAATGTCAATTGGCCTTGGCCGAGGTGTGAGAGGTCAGCCAGTTCCAATCATCTTCGTCTTTCGGGTCATCAATGGCACCCACCTGTTTTGGAGCGGGAAAATCCCAGTGATGCGTTTCGGAATGTCCGTCCGCAAAGGCAAATCCGCAGCCGATGTTGTGATACGTTCCGGGAACGTCACGCCACATGTAGCCTTCCATCGTGACGGCGAAGGCCGCGTCGTTCAGGCCGCTGGGGTCTTCGTCCACGAACACCCAGAGATCAGATGGTCCGGGCGGGCCGATATCGGAGGCTTTGCCGAAGGTGCGCCAGGGCGAGTTGCGGCGGTGATGGAATGTGTTGTCCAGCCATGGGCCATTGACCGAAAGATTCGGAATGCCGGTGTGAACGTAGCCGGAGCCGGTGAGTTCGGCGTTGTCGAAGCCAGGATCAATCGTGCCAACATTCTGGCTCATGGAGAAGGTGCGCGCGGCGGGAATAATCTGGCCGATGAGCGAGGGATTGTTGGTGCCCTGATATACGCCTTCGCGCTTGTCGGCGGGGCATTTGAACACCTTGGGATCGTGTCCGAGGTATTTGATGAGCAGCGAGTGGGTGGGATCGAGCAATACGTCCGGGTCGAATTCATGCGGCCCGCCGATACCGGCGGAACCGCTGCACCAGTTGTAACCGGGATCGGTATTGCCGTCATCAGGATTTGGGGGATAGAAATCGTTGTTCTCGTTCGTGTAAAGGCGCAAGGCGAGCATGAGCTGTTTGCCGTTGTTGAGGCAGAGCGTGCCTTGTGCCCGCTGCTTGGCGCGCGACAACACGGGCATCAGCATCGCCGCCAGAATCGCAATGATGGCGATGACAACAAGCAGTTCAATCAGCGTGAAGGCGCGTCGGGACATCGGGAGGATGGTCATTCAAATTGGACAGCAATTCAAGGCGCGGGTTCATCAGGACGCGGCGCGCAATTTCTTGATTTGGTGGCGGCGGTGCTGCCGCGCCGCCGTGCGCCGCAGCAGCGGCGCACCCACCATTTGAAACAGGACCAACGCCATTCATGGCGCGGCGTCCTTCATCATCGCCTGCTCGTAGGGTTTGCCGTCGAGGAAGACCTGCTGGAGCTTCGCGCGGCCGGACGCGGGGACGACGGCCCGCGCCGTGAGCTTGCCATGCAGGTTGCCCTTGCCCTCGGCGACGTAATAACGTTCGATGCCGTATTCGACATGAAGTGAATTGGTCGCGTTCCACCACCGACTGGTGCTTTTGCCGGACAACACGACCTCCCTATCGGATGCCGGCGCAAGGCTGTTCGTGCTCGCGTGTGCGATGACGTAAAATTCATTCGTTCCCGGCGCGAGCGCGACGAAGATTTTCGTGCCGTAGGGCAAATCCTTTTTCACCGGCGGCGAAAAGAGGTTCGTTGGCACGTCGCTGATTTTGTAGCGCANNGCGTGATGACGGTGCCGAGCAGCCATGCGGTTTGCAGGGCGAGGACGAGGATGATGAGTTTGAGTTTCATGGCATGTCCTTTGGTTTGGGGTCAGCGCAAATAACCCTGTAGCCGTTTCACCAGCAGTTGGTCGCAGCGTTCGCTGGAAATAATCCCGATGCTCTGGTAATCCGGCTGATGCGAGTTCTGCATATCCACAATCACCCACTCGCCCTTGCGGTCGCACACCACGAAATGCACGAGACCCTGTTCCACGTTTTGCGGGTTGAAAACGCAATCGGCGTAAAGCGCATAGTCGGTCGCCGGCGGATTGGCCCGGACATAATCCCGGAATTCGCGCGCCAGATCCCACAGCGACTTCAGTTCGTTCGGGTCGGCCTGCGAAGCCTTCAGAAGAATTGTCTGGTCGGCTTGGACGGCCTTGCACAGGCCCG
>PLZL01000123.1 GCA_003152145.1 Limisphaerales bacterium | reverse complement strand
CCAAACGGCGCCGATTCGTTGTTTCCAATCGCACTCTCGAACTTGCCGGAGCCGTCGTTGTCTTCAAGGAAATAATCGCCGCCTTGGAAAACCCAGTTTGTCTCCGCGCCGCTTTTGTAAGTCGTCGGTTGAACGGATTCCCCCAGCCGGAAATTGCAGTTTCCATCAACGATGCCGACGCTGCGTTTCACGCCGTCGAATTCAACAATGGTTTCCAGATACCAGCCCGTTTTAAACCGCAACCGGCCGAGCAAAAGATTGCGCTGATTCGAGCCGACCCCGGCGGGCTGCGTGTAGAGATACATCTGTGCGAAATAGATGGGCCGCCACGCGCCAATCATCCTGTTGTCCGGCGCCGGGATCGGCCCAAAAAGCGTCATCTCCGGTTGGCTCGTAACAGAGGTTTGTCCGGCTTGCTCCGCGCGCTGGGTCACGGTATCGTCCGTCAGATCGCCGTTTTGGTTCATGTCCACGAGCAGGCGATCATAACCCTTTCCAGTTCCCTTGGATTCATCAATCCGGAACCACAGACTGTTGGTCTGGGCCGATAGCTGGCCGTAAAGCGGATGTCTGGAAACCGCCGGCGGCTCTTTGGTGATGCCTGCCGGTTTGTCCATTTGAAGCGACCCATACATGCCCGAACCGCCGGGGAACGACATTGCCTCCTGCGCGTTCAGGGTCTTGAATTCGAGCGGAAAATCTTTCGCCAGCGCAAGGAATGGCATGGTTGTTAAAACCACTCCACAAAGAAGCATTGATTTTGTCATAAAATTGCCCCTGTTCTATTTGTGGTAATTTGGACACAACTGCAAACTAATGTCAACAACATAAAATAATCATAATCAGTAATTGTTCAAAGCAGGCAAAATACTGCCGTCCGCCACGCGCGGCACAGGATTGACCCCGGCAGCCAATGGGTTCACTCTATTATTGTTGCGGTGGGACACACCGACCGCGCGCACAGCCAAGACCATGTCAGACAATAAACAAGAATTGCTTCGAACACTTCCCTCCGTCACCGATTTGCTGAAAAGCGAAACGGTCGCCGGCTGGCTCCGGCTGCATCCGCAGCCGCTCGTTACCGAATGTCTCCGCCGCGCGCTCGCCGGCTTGCGCCAAAAAATTCTCGGTGGCACGCAGAATGTCGGCACTGAATCAGTGCTGGCACAGGCGGAAAGTTTTCTCCAGCACGCCACTGAACCGCATGTGCGCGAAGCCATCAACGCCACCGGCATCATCCTTCACACCGGCCTGGGCCGCGCGGTTTTGCCGGGCGTCGTCGTGGATTCGATGCTGGGCGAACTGAAAGGTTATTGCACGCTCGCCGTGGACCGCGAATCCGGCGAACGCGCCGAGCGAGATGAACTGGTGGAATACATATTGACGGAACTGACCGGCGCGGAGGCGGCCACGGTCGTCAACAACAACGCCGCCGCAACCATGCTCGTGCTGGCGGCGCTGGCGGCGCAAAGGGAAGTCATCGTGTCACGCGGCCAGCTCATCGAAATCGGCGGCTCGTTCCGCCTCCCGGAAGTGATGGCGCAAAGCGGCGCGCGGCTCGTCGAGGTGGGCGCGACCAACCGCACGCATCCCAAGGATTACCAAAAGGCCGTCACCGAAAACACGGCGGCCATCCTGCGGGCGCATCCAAGCAATTATCGCGTCGTCGGCTTCACCAGCGAAGTCGCGCTGCGCGAACTGGCGGAAATTGCCCACGGCCGCAATTTGATTTTGATTGACGATCTCGGCGCGGGCGCACTGGTGGATTTGAAACAATTTGGTTTGCCGCACGAGCCGACCGTGCGCGAATCCGTTGAGGCTGGTGCGGATGTTGTCCTGTTCAGCGGCGATAAACTCATCGGCGCCGGTCAGTGCGGCGTGATCGTGGGCCGTAAGGTGTTGATTGAAAAACTCCGCAAACATCCACTGATGCGCGCCGTCCGCGTGGACAAAACCTGCCTGATGGCACTGGAGCGGACGCTGCAACTGTTCCGCGACCCGGCACGGCTGCAACGCGAGCATCCGACCTATCGCATGATCAGCGCGCCGATGGATGCGCTCAAGTCGCGCGCCAAAAAGCTTGCGCGGCTGATTTCCGCCGCAGTTCCCAAAGCCAAGGTTGAAATTGCCGACAGTCAGGCTTTCCTCGGCAGCGGTTCGTTGCCGGCGGAAGGAATTCCCAGTTTTGTCGTGACGGTTTCCGTGCCGGACATGAGCGCCGCCGAATTGGCGCGGCGGCTGCGGCTGGATCGCGCCTGCGTTTTTAGCCGCATCGAAAACGACCGTGTCTGCCTGGATGTCCGCACGTTGACGGACGAACAAGTGCCGTTGATCGCTGCGGCGGTGGGCCGTGTCGTCGTATGAGTGCGTCACGCCGCAACATCATGCTCGGCACGGCCGGGCACGTGGACCACGGTAAGAGCGCCCTGGTGAAGCTGCTCANNTCACCGGCTGCGAAACCGACACGCTCGCCGAGGAAAAGCAGCGCGGCCTGACCATTGATCTCGGCTTCGCGCCGTGCCAGCTCGCCGACAAGCGCGTGGTGGGCATCGTGGACGTGCCCGGCCACGTGGATTTCATCCGCAACATGGTTGCTGGTGCGCATGGCATTGACGTGGTCATTTTTGTCGTCGCGGCGGACGACGGCATCATGCCGCAAACGCACGAACACTTGCACATTCTCACGCTGATGGGCTTGCGGCACGGGCTGGTAGCGTTGACGAAAATTGATCTCGTGGACGCCGCGCGGCGCGATTTTGTGATCCAGGATTTGCGCTGGCTGCTGGCGGAAACATTTCTGGCCGGCGCGCCCATTTGTCCGATTTCCAACATCAATGGCGAAGGCTTCGACGGATTCTTCGATTCGCTGAATCAAGTCGTGAACGCCTGCGGCGACCACGAATGCGCCGGGCATTTCCGGATGTGGGTGGAGGATGCGTTCACGATTCGCGGCGCGGGCACTGTTGTCACCGGCATTCCCACGCATGGCCGGATTCACCCCGGCGACGAGCTTCATCTGTTGCCCGCCAGCCTGTCAGGACATGTCCGCCGGATGCAGGTTTATGGCGAAGACGCCACGGAAGGAAACGCCGGCGAATGTGTCGCGCTGAACATTCCGGAACTCGACCACGAAGAAGTGCGGCGCGGCACGGTGCTCTGCGGATCAAATTCATTCGAGCCGGTCACGATGGCCGAGGCGGAATTGCATATCCTGAAATCTATTTCCGGCAAAATTGAAGACTACCTCGAAGTGCAATTTCATGTCGGAACGGCTTCGGTTTCGGCGCATTTGGCGATGCTGGAAGACACGGTGATGACCGGCGGGCAAAAACAATTTGTGCAGCTTCGCCTTGCCACACCGCTGTCACTCGTGCCCGGTGAACGGTTTGTGGTGCGGGCCAACATCACCGACGCAGCCGGCAGCGGGCTGACGACCATCGGCGGCGGACAAATCCTCGGTTTGAGCAATACGCGCCTGCGCCGCAAAAAGCAGTGGACGCTTGATCTACTCGCCGCCCGGCGCGAAGCAGTCGCTGATCCGGTGCGCTGGTGTGAACAGATGGTGCGCGAAGGCGAATCGCCCGCCACCGTCGCCAACCTTCAAAAAAAATGCTGGAGCCGAGTCGGAGGAAATCACCGCAGCACTCGAAAAGCTGCGCGCGGAAAACCGCGTGGTTGCGGCGACAGGCGGTGGCTGGCTTCATCGCGAAGTCATTCAAAAGCTGGCGGAGAACATTGTCACCGCCGTTCAAACTTTTCACACGGTCAGCCCGCAACGCGCCGGCATTGGTCGCGAAGAATTGTTGGCGTCGCTCAAAGCCAATCCCGATATTCTGGAGGCGGCGGCGGATTCGTTGCTCCAGTCGAAGCAGCTTGAACGTAACGGCGCTTTGCTGGCGCGGGCCAGCTGGAATGCGCAGGTTCCCGACCGTGACCAGCAGCTCTGTGACCAGATCGCCGCGAAGTTGCTGCACGCCGGCTGGGCACCACCGGGTTTGGAAGAACTGGCGGTGGCTGCGAATGAGCCGCTGCCGCGCGTGACCACGATGGCAAAACTGCTGGCCGAGCGCGGCGTGGTGGTGAAGTTGGATGATCGGATTTGGATGCACCGCGACGCCGTGGAAGCCGGCAAGCAGACCGCGCTTAAATTATTCCGGCGCTCACCGGCGTTTTCCACGATGGAGTTCCGCGATGCGCTCGGCGTCAGTCGCAAGTTCGCCGTGCCGCTGGTGGATCACCTGGATAAAATCCGCTTCACCGTGCGTTCCGGCAACAACCGCACGCCGGGAGTGGAGGCGAAGAAACTTTTGAATCCCGCAGCAGCCGAGGTAACGAGGCTCTGACTTTATTCCCGAATTTAGAATGAGCCTCCTCACGTCGGCTGCTACAAATAACAAAATGAAAATTGATTTAGCCAAACGCCGCCGGGTGATGGAGCGATCCAAGCTGCTGGGGCATTGCATCTGCGACGTGCGGCGGCCTTGTCCTTGCGACGTGCTGCGCGAACAGAACATTTGTCCGTGCGCCGGGGAACGCCCGGAGCCGGTGGATATTTCGCAGGTGAAATTGACGCAGCTCGTCCGCAACGCCGGCTGCGCCTCGAAAATTTCGCCCGCCGATCTGGACGCGGTGCTGGGACGCCTGCCGGCGGTGGATGATCCGGCGGTGATTTCCGGGCTGGCCGCCGCCGATGACGCGGCGATTTACCGGATCGCAGACGACCTTTGCCTGGTGCAGACGGTGGACGTATTCACGCCGTGCGTGGATGATCCCCGGCTCTTTGGAAAAATCTGCGCGGCGAATTGTCTCTCGGACATTTATGCGATGGGCGGCGAACCGCGCACGGCGTTGAGCGTGCTGGCGTTTCCCTCCGAAAAATTGCCGGGCGAAATTATTTTCCAAATGCTTGACGGCGCGATGGAGATTTTCAAGCAGGCCGGCGTCGCGCTCGTCGGCGGTCACAGCGTCAAGGACGACGAAATAAAACTGGGTTTTGCCATCACCGGATTGATTGATCCGGCGGTTGCTGCCGCGCTTGAAAAACCCAATGTCGGCGACGTGCTGGTCCTCACCAAGCCGCTCGGCACGGGTGTGCTGGCGTTTTGCCGGCAGATCGGGCGCGATTATCCGGCCGGAATGGCGGTGGCGGAAGTTTCCATGGCCGCACTGAACCAGAACGCGGCAGAGGCGATGAAGGAGACGGGCGCGTCGGCCTGCACGGACATCACGGGCTTCGGCCTCTTCGCGCATCTGCTGCGGATGCTGCGGGCGTCCCGGCTCGGCGCGGAAATTTTCGCGGAGACGCTGCCGGCATTCGACGGCGCGCTGGACGCCTTGCGGCAGGGCGTGATTCCCGGTGCGATTGAGCGCAACCGCGAGTATGTCGGCGATGCCATCCACATTGCGCCGGGCGTGGATGAGGCGGCGGTGGATCTGGGCTTCGACGCGCAGACGTCCGGCGGACTGCTGATCGCCGTTCCGCCGGAGCGCCTGGAAATGCTGCGGCAATCCCTGACCCGGCGCGGCGCGGGCAGTTTTGTCATCGGCAAAATTGTTGCCGACGACACCGGACAAATTTTTCTTTCGCCGGTCGAAATTTCAAAATCAAATCCAGCCATTCAACCACACGAAATTGATACCATGAAAACACCAACGAAAAATTCTCCCGCCCACCACGAAGGCTGCTGCGCGGATGTCTTCAACGACCAAGCCGCGCCAAGTTCTGTCGGCGAAACACAGAGGGCTTTCGGTGCCATGATGCGCGCGGCGCAGGCGTCGGGCGCGTTGAATGAAGAGGCCAAGGAATTGATTCTCTTCAGCCTGGTGGTCCAGAGCCGGTGTGAAGCGTGCTTCGACGCGCATTTTCGCCGGGCGCGCGAGTTGGGCATCACTCAAGCAGAATTGGACGAGGCGGCGTGGTGCGCGATTGCGATGGGCGGCGCGCCGGTGAAAATGTTTTATCAAGAAAACGCGGCAAAAATGCTAAAGGCTGAAGGCTAATGGCCAAAGTGTTTCAGCCTTTAGCATTTAGCCTTGTTTTTTCCGGGACGGCAAACGCCGGCTGTATGGCACGCTCATTTAAAAATAGCGCCGGTCATCCGCCGCGCTGGACAGCGACCCAATTTCCCGCTTGGCCGGCATTTACAACGATAAGTAATAATCGCGAATCTTGATGGCCATCAGCCGACGCCGCTGGGCGAGAAAGCTTTCATACTCGGCCAGTTCCATATCGAAAACAGATTCGGGAATGGCGTTCATCCTAAAGTTCGCGAGCAAATTTTCCACTGAATCAATACGCCCAAATTTCAAATTTCCTCCGCTGCATTGTTTCTTCACGTCCGCCAGATATTCCTTTGGAGACCTGCTGCCGATGCGGATGTTGATTTCCGACTGCATATAGACGTAGTTCGCAATCTGATTATAGTCGCCCTTCGACAGTCCGTTCTTTTTCAGATATTCCTTTGGGAAGATGTGATGAATGTCTCCCTTGTGCGTGACCAAATCATGCACGGAAATGTCTTTCGACAGGAAGCCTTTGTCCCCGGCTCGAATTTGTGCCGCGAGAAAAACAAGAAAGATTGGGTTGCTTGCTACGGACGTGTTGAGAGCCTGAACAAGTGATGCCGACCAGAAGGCTTCGGACAGGTCGGCTTCTTCACGATCTTGCAACACTGCATCAATTCCGCGGGCAGCAATTTGTTTAATGTCGAAATCAAATGACGATTCGGGAGAACCGCTGTAACGCCCGGTGACAATGCTCATCACAAACCACCGGCGAACGGCGCTCTCGATTTTTTCCGCAGAAGCACCAAGCTTGCGCAGCTTGAGAAAAAGGATGTAAGCAAAATTTACCACGTTCTTCGACCGGAGGAGACTCGCATCCACAAATCCAGCCGAACGGACAATCATTACAAACCGTTTGAAGTTGGTCTCGTTGCCGAAGTTTTCCACGCCAGCACGCAATTGAGCGAACGATTGTTCGGCAATCGTCTCATCAAACGATTTTGTTTCAAAATTGCGGCCAGAGAGCAGGCTAACCAAGTCGGTCAACCGTCCGCGCTCAAATTCCGACGTGAAGGCTACGCGCAACACATCGGTATAATCGGGGTCATAGAGATCATCATTTTCATTGCGTAACCAGGCCATTTTTTGAAATTCAGGCGTAGCCGCAAAGTCGGGATCACGTTCACGCAATTGCTCGAAAAATTGCGGCGCAATCGCCAAATGACAAAAATAGTCAATACACTTTCGGAGGTGAGCACCGTTGTAAATTTGATTGGCGGCGATTTTAGACATCGCAAAGTCCGCTTGGCTCAGAACGACACCCTTCGAGTTGATGCGGATAAAGATCTCTGTGACGGTTTCAATGTCCAAATCAGCATCGAGTTCAATCAGCCCTATTTGCTTGCCCTTGATTTGCTGAACACTTTGAACACGGCTGAACACGTCTTGCTGGCTAATGTTCGGATTTTTCGCGCAGTAATTTCCAACGAGGCGGAAGATGTCCAAATCACTTTCAAAAATTTCGGCGATGTCCGGCAGCCAACTTGAGTCCTTTAAGATGGCCGGATTCTGAACTTCAAATTGTTCTTTAATCGGATTGAACGCAATTTTAATTCGGATACGACGATATTCTTGATCCACGACTTGTTGACCCAGAATCGCAGCGGTCAGTGCTGTCACACGTTGCTGACCGTCTATCAAAATCTTTTTCCCTTCCGAAAGCGTGCCGTCTTTCAATCGGACATTAGGATTTTTCCATGCAATCAGGTAGCCAATTGGAAAACCTTGATAAAGCGAGTCCATCAAATCGCGCACCTTGGTTGCATCCCAAACAAATGGCCGCTGGATTTCCGGAATGGCGATCTCGCCCGACAAAACCCAAGCAAGGACGACCTCAACGTGATATTGATTAACTGCGTATTTTTGTGAGCGCGTGTTCATTGCAATTAAATCGTTCACATTTTGCGCTCTAGCAAGCCGGATGTCGAGAATTCAGGCGCAAGAAAAATATCGCGCAAAGTGCTGGATTCGAGACGCGCTGACAGTTAAACTGCGCCTGTTAAGCGGTCTTTATGTTTGAGTCAATTAAATTCGAGAATTTCAAAACGCTGCGTGACACAACGCTGCCCCTCAGTCCTTTTACACTTATCGTCGGCCCAAACGGAAGCGGAAAGAGCACCGCGCTTAACGCTTTTTCTGCTCTTCGCCAACCAGGCCAGGCCCAATTTTTGCAATGCCGCAGCGTAGGTGTGCCAGCTCTGAACAAAACCACGCTTTCAGCCATGTGGCGAGAGGAAGAGAATAAAATCCTCGTTCAAGTCACTTGGCAGAGCGACAACAGCTTTGGCGGGCCATCTTTCAGACCAATCCCACCAATCCAGTTAACAACTGAGAAACTTGAACAACCTCGTAAGGCGCTGAGCAGGGCTAAAATTTACTCGCTAGATGCGACTGCAATCGCTGCGCCAATTCAGCTTTTGCCTGACATGGAATTAGCGCCTAATGGTGCTGGTTTGCCCGGCGTGCTGGACCGGCTTCGCGATAAAAACCCAGAGCGTTTTGAAGCATTAAACGACCAATTGGGACATTGGATTCCAGAATTCAACCAAATCTTGTTTGAGACTCCAAGTATGGGACAACGTTCTATCGCACTCCGCACCCGTGAAGGCAATCACATCATCAGGGCCAACACCCTTTCCCAAGGCACGCTCATTGCACTTGCACTGCTTACCATTGCATTCCTGCCTGATCCACCGTCCATAATCTGCCTCGAAGAACCGGACCGTGGGTTACATCCTCGCCTGCTTCGTGATTTGCGTGATGCCCTTTACCGTTTGGCCTATCCCGAAGGCTCTCAGGACAAACGCAGTCCTGTTCAAGTTGTCGCCACGACGCACAACCCATATTTACTCGACCTTTTCCGGCAACATCCGGATGAAATCGTCATTGCCGAAAAGGCGGGTTTGGAATCTAAATTCTCGCGTCTTTCCGATCGAACCGATTTGGAGGAAATTCTCGGCGACGCTCCGTTAAGCGAAGTCTGGTATAGTGGTGTTCTCGGCGGTGTGCCGGCTGGAACATGAAAGTCGCCTATTTCGCAGAATCTCGGGCGGACCAGGCTGCGCTGACTATTCTGACCGAAGCAATCCTCGGTAAAAAAACTCAATCAGTTGATTACAAAGGACTGCGAAATCGTAGCGGTTGGCCCACTGTCAGAATTTCCTTACGCCCTGTTCTCAGGGAATTGCACTATCATTCCGACGCAGCAGGGTTCGTGTTTATCGTAGATGCAAACGGCACTCCGCCGCATCTGGCTTCGCATGAGCCACCAAACGCACGTGATCCATTGTGCCGTCTCTGCCAACTGCGTCGAATTGCAGATGAAGTGCTGCAACAAGTCCAGCCACGACAGCATCAAACTCCCCTAAAAATCGCTTTAGGCTTGGCTGTGCCAACAATTGAAGCATGGCTTCTGAGCGGCGTTAATCCTCATATTACCGAAGCGGCCTGGATCAATGGAATGAAAGCAGGCCAGCAGCCATACACCAGACCGAGCCTGAAAAATGAACTTTATGGAACGTCTCACCCATCACTTGCTGTTGAGACCGAAGCGATGAAAACCGCAGCTTTACGTCTTGCGGCAAATCTTAAAAATTTGGAAATTTTATTTCCTCATGGCTTTGGCGCTTTACAGAATGATTTGAAAAGGTGGTAAAATGTATTCAGGAAAAGAGTTCCCTTCCGCCTTCATCTGATTTCGGCGCGACAAGTCCGTCTTTTGCCACCTTGCGGGTGCGCCCCATCCGCCTTCATCTGATTTCCGTCTTCGCAAAGCTTCGCCGCGGCGAGTCGGCGCGACAAGTCCACCCGTTTCCCCTGCACATTCGGATGGCGGATTTGGAGTGCGCGGACACATCCGCGCTTTGGTCCGACGCGACATATCGCGTCAAGGAAACCGATGTCATGCCATCGCCAGAACAATTTTCAAGCCGTCGCCTTGGGCGGCGGTGGATTCTTTTCCGGCAGGGCAAAGCACGGCTCAATCGCGCCGCAGGTAGTGCATTCGAGACAGCGGATGCAACCAGACACGTTCACCTTCTGGTCCACCTTCACGCCCATCGAACACCGGCTGCGGCAGAGATTGCACTCGACACATTCCTTGGGATTGTAGCGGAGATGAAACAGGCTGAACCGGTTGAACAGCGCCAGAAAGCCGCCGAGCGGACAAAACATCCGGCACCAGGGACGATGAACGAAAAGCGCGGCGGCGAGGAACGCCAGCAGAATCAGCGATTTGGTCCAGCTCATCACCCAGCCATGGCCGGCCATGTAACTTTGAACGGAATAGGGCAGGCCGGCTTCCAGTGCGCCCGCCGGACAAAGCCGGCAGATGGAAATCACCTGTTTCTCAAAGGGAATGCCTCTGAATCCAAGAATCATCGGCAGCAGAATCACCAAGCCCACCAGCACCACGTAGCGGAAATAGCCGGCCCAACCCGGCAGCAAAATCTTCCGGGGAACGATTTTGCCCAGCAAATCCTGGAGAAACCCGAACGGACAGGCCCAGCCGCAGACGAGCGAACCGCTGGCCGCGCCGACGAACACCAGCAGACCGATCAGCAAATAGGGCACTTCCCACACCACCGGCAGCAGGGCCGCGTAATTTGCCGCCACGCCAACGGGACAGGCAAACGCCGACAAGGGACACGAGTAACAATGAAACACGCATCCGGGAATGCCGTGCAGCCACCGGCCCACCGGCGCAAGCCACACACCGAGAAAACCGGTTTGCACCCAGGGCCGAAGGCGCGACAGTTTCCTGCCGAGTGCGGCAACCGGACGCGGCGGACAATTTGGCGCAGAACATTCCATGAGGGATGGGGCGGCCACGCCATGTGGCCGGAATTTATTTTAGTCAGGTCGGACAGGGTGTTGCTGCAGCGGTGTCCACCCGGACTTTCCAAGTGGGAGGAGTCGCGTTCGCCTGTTGTTTGGCCCAGCGATCCAGCGCTTCGGCTTCCGCGGCCGCATCCGCCAAGTTTGGCGGCGGTGGCGGCGCGAGTTGATCCGCGAATTGCAGACCGCCGGAGGAAAACGCCTTGACCAACTGAATCTCCGAGGCGGTGTTCCCCGTGACGGTGTCCATGCCGGTCAGATGGCGCACGCCGCAAAATGCCAGGACAACACCGGCGACCACCGCAACGAAGCCGGGCCAGAAATCGTGGCGCTCCACGTTGCGCAAGGCGGGATTGACCGGCGGTTGTGGCACGCGTTTCATATATCAAGGCTAAATGCCAAAGGCTGAAGGCTGAAACTTGCGGGTGGTGAAAATCTGTTCATAAACTTTAGCATTTAGCATTCAGCCTTTGGCATTTTTAAAGTGGCGGAGGTGGATGGGAATCGAACCCACCTGGGACTTTGTTGAGCCCCACGCTGGTTTTGAAGACCAGGAGCGCCACCAGGTCGCCCCACACCTCCACACCGGGTCACGGCACCGCTTGCCGATGGTTGGCGTGATTCATTTCCGGCGGGCTGTATCACATGGGCATTCTACCCGATTGGAAGAATGATTTCAATCCGAAGTAATCGCGGCTTGCGAGGCACGCGTTCACTTCGCCAGTTTTTTGATCTGTGCGTCCAACTCGTCGAGCGCAAAACCTTCCGCGATGACCCGGTGATCGGCATCGGTGAGAATCAGCCACGGCAACGCGGGAACCGCCGTGGCCCATTTTGATTTTTCGGATTTCTCCGTCACGCGCCCGACGGGAAAGGAAACCGGACTGGCGCTTTTCCATTCATTGAAAACGTCATCGCTGGCAACTGCGGCTTGAACGCCCAGCACGGAAACATTTTGCAGCCGGAGCGCGGCGGCCTGCTGCTCCAGTTGATTAATGACATGTCGCGACGGACGCTGGCCCGCATCGAACAGGCACAACAGCACCGGCTTTCCGGCAGGCGCGGTATCGGCGGTGAGATTCACGGTCGTCAAATCAGGCAGCGGGCTGCCTTTGAGCGGAGCACGACTTGGCGTCTGGCGGGAATTCCCTGGCTGGGAACTCAATGTTATCACGATGTTGGTGTCGCCCGCCTCTGCGGTGGCCTGTGCAGAACCACCTTGGGAACTGGCGAAAAGGCGAACCTGTCCCTCGCAAACCTGAAAGTGAAACCGGCCCTTGCTGTCAGTGGTCATGTAACCGTCCGGCTGGTCTTCGCCATTCAACGACACGTTCACGCCGGAAACCGGCTTGTCATTTTCGTTCAGCACCTGCCCGGCCAAAACACGGTCGGCGAGCTTCAGCACAAACGGATCGAGATCCATGCGGTTGGTTTCGGAGTCGCCTTGAGCTTGCTGCTGGCTTCGACCGTGGCCTTTGGCGGTGGCGAAAACGATGTATTGCGCGTCCGGCGGCAGGCACTTGATTTCGTAACGGCCTCGCGCGTCGGCGGTGGCCATTTGTTCGTTCAACCGGTCGTAGCTGTTGCCCGCCTTGAGTTGCACGTCAACCTGCGCACCAACGAGCGGAGAACCGTTCGGGTCTTGCACACGCCCGATCAAGGTCAGCGCCGTTTTCAATTTCACGTCCATATTCGTGGTTTCCTCCTCTAATTCTTCAGTGCCCGCCAGGTTATGAACGGTGTCGCGGACGACCAGCAGCGCGCCGCCGGACTGCTGTTGCCACGACTGGAGCGACCAAGTGAGGCTGAACGCGCCGTTGATCCCGGCCTTGACCCAGCGCGTGCCGTTGTTGGGGAAAACCGCCACCTGCGCTCCGGCGGCGGGTTTGCCATCAGCATCCGTCACCGTGCCTTTCAATTTGTGCGCCGTGGCACCGGAAGAATTATTGTAAGTTTGGCCGAGCCGCAGCACGACGTTCGTGTCGCCGCCTTCCGCCGAAACGTTGCCAAACGATCTCTGACTGTTGGCCGAGAGTTGCGCCGCGCCTTCGCAGACATGCTCGAAACGGAATCGTCCTTCGCGATCCGTGCGCACATTGGCACTGGGCTGTCCCTCGCCGTTAAGATTCACGTAACAACCGGCGACCGGCTTGTCGTCCGCGTCAAGCACCTGGCCGGCAAGCGGAAGATTGGCGGGCTGGAGTTCCACGGGATCGAGTTCCTGACGGGTGGCATCGGCGGAGGCGCCGACATCGTAAATTTGCTTCCGCCCGTATCCCGGCGCGGAGACAGCTACGCCGTATTTTCTGCCGGGTGGCAGCGCTGGAATATCAAATTGTCCCGGCGTGTTGGTCCGCGCCAAGCCATTGAGCCACCTGCCGCTGCGACCTGTCCAGAAGACCAGCGAAGCGGTGGCATTTGTAATGGGTTTGCCGTCGCATTCCGCGCGGCCAGCCAGCGTGAGTCCCGGCGCGAGTTTCAGATCGAGTGGGCCGGTGTCTTCGTCAATGTCCTGCGCCACGGCCAAATTGTGCTCCACGTCCCGAACCAGAATGCAAGGAGTCGTGTCGATTTGGCTGATTTGGCGCTGGATCCATTCCAATTCAAATCTGCCGCCGGCATCGGTTTTGACATCAGCTACATTCGGGCCGAAGCTGCCGATCAATTTCACCGGCAGTCCCACCGCCGGCTGGCCGTCCGGCTGGCGAACGATGCCGGTGATTTTTTTCGGCGTGGCGATTTCGATCTCCGCGCGGTTTGTCTTGCCGGCTTCCACGCTGGCGGAAGTCTGGTTCGCTGCCATGGACTCACCGGACGCCGTAATCTGGTAATCCCCGGGCTGCAGCCGCAGGCGGGCGATGCCATTGGTGTCGGAGCGGGCGTTGGATTGAAAATTATCCTTGTAGGCGTTGACCGTGATTTGCGTTAGCGGTTTGCGATCATTTTGTCCCAGCACGGCCACTTCCAGCAAACCGCCGCGCATCGCGGTTACCTGGACGCCGCGCGTGATCTGTCCGGACTCAACCGAAACTGGAACCGCGTCCGCAATCCATTCCGGAACGGCATTGGTGCCGAAGATGGCATGAATTGCATAGGAACCGGCGGCCACGTCGCTAATGTGGAACGCGCCGTCAGCCCCCGATTGTGCCGGCTCGCTTCCTGAGAAACGAGAAAAGCCCGGGTTGTCCGACTGCAATGTCAACCGCGCAACCGGCGGCGGCTGATTGGTTTCGTCAGCGACTATTTTGCCTTCGATGTTGCCGGCGGGTTCCATGACCAATTTGATGTCGTCCTGGCCCGCGCGCCAGGGCAGCGAGTCCAAGCCGCCGGAATCCGACGGTGATTGGCGCAGAGCTTTTCCCGGCGACTGAACCGCGAGAGCAGCCGTGGCATTGGTCGGAAAACTTTCGATGCGGAAATGGCCGGCGGCGTCGGTGCGGGCGGCAAAATAATCGTGCGCGGGTTTGCCGGCAAAATAGTTAAAACTTCGCCCTCCATCCTCCCTCGAAATTTCGCAGACGGCCACCACCACGGAAACCCCGGCGTTGGCGACAGGTTTGTCCGCCTCGTCCACCACCACGCCCGCCAGAGCTGCCTGCGGAGTCAGCACCAAATATTGTTGCCCGTCTCGAACGGAATTGAACGACTGGTTCAACTGTTTCCAAGCCGGGCCCAGTCCCGGTTTTCGCGCCAGCAGGAATCCAGACGCCCGCGACGATTGGAAGTCAAAAGCGCCGTTGGTTCCCGTGGTAATTTGTTTATTCAATACCAGATTGTTCAACCGCCCCTCGTAACACCAATACTCCACCGTTGCGCCGGCCAGTGGATTGCCGGCGGTGTCGGTGACCGTCCCGGAACAGTTGAGTCTTTGCGCGCTGACGTTCATGCCAGCGTCCGGCGCTTGCTGAATGACGGTCTGTGGCGGTTCCGGTGTCTGGGTGCGCGAGCAGGCGCCCATGAGCACAGAAACGGCAGAGACCAGAAGGACTTGCCGTGTCATTTTCATACGATGATCATTCTGTTTTTTTGGCCTCAAGCGTCAACGGACCCGCCAGCACCTGGAACGGGCTGACAATTTTGACGCTGCCAACCAACGGACGCTGAACATTTTTTGGCTCCCGCCATGAGAGCGAACAAACGCCGCCTCACCCAAACTCGAACGTGTTGGTGTAACACAACGTCCCGGCGGCATTGGCCAGCATCAACTTTGGCCCGCCCGGACGCTGGCCTTCGCGCAGCATCTCGATGGATTCTTTTTGCCGGCCCTCGAAGCGGAGGCTGAAGGCGACCTGGCGGTTGGTGTTCTCCGTCGCCGCGAGCACGGCTTGCACCGGCTCGCCGATTTCCAGCACGGCGGGCTTGTCGGCGGCGACCTCGAAGCTGGCGGTTTTGGGGAAACTGTAGCCGGACAACGTCCACGCCGTGCCTTTTGCATCCTTTTGGTTGATCGTCCAGTGGAAAATCCGGTAATTGCCTGCCGGCAGGGTGAATTCGCCGTTCACCGGTTTGCGCACGAAATGGCCGTTCCCGCCGAACGCGGCAAATTCGGAAATATTTTCCGGCACGCGCACCTGGCCGGGCGTGACGTTCTCCGCCTTTTGCACCTTGACGAACGCGCCGTCGCGGGCAGCTTCAACCCGGAAAAACTTTCCGTCCACTTCCAGCATCTTGCCCAGAAACCGCTCGTCCGTCTTGTCGCCCTCGACTTGGATGCGGTCGCTGTCATAGGGATCGGGCGCAATGTCGTTGAACGTGCCGTTGACGTTGCCGTCAATCAGATGGATGCGCTTTTTCGCGCCGTCGAAATTCACCACGCCTTCATACCAGCCGGCGGACGATACCAGCAGTTGCGCGGCATTGTTTTCGTATTGATAGAACCGGAACACGAGATGATAGGTAATCGGCCCGTCCTCACCCTTGAAAACAACGGGGGCCGGCGGAAAATAGGCGCTATTGGAATCCAGCCGCGCCCGGACGGGCGATTCGTCGTCTAACCGGCCGTTGCCGTTGCTGTCCACGAACAGGCGGTCATACGGCCCGGACTTGCGTGTTCGGTCGAAGCAGAGCCAGCGCCCGCCGGCGGGGTCCATCGGTGTAAGCCAGCGCGCGAAATAGGGCAACGCGTTCAACTTGGGCAGGGCGACGCCGGGCGGCGGATTGGTGGTCAACTCCACCTGGTGGTAGGCGCGGCCATCGGCGCTGGTGTGGTATTCCAGCCATTGCTCGGATTGCGCGAACGCGGGGCCGGCGAGAACCATTCCGGCCAGAATCAATTTAAGTTTCATAATGTTGCGGTTGGTTTTTTGTCCATCGGGTTCAAGTATTCAAGCTGGCATCTGGCAAAGGCGCGATCACAGGCGGCGCTTCCGGTTTCACATGCAGCAACGCCTTGAGTCGTTCGCGGAATAACGGGTTGGCCGACGACAGGATCAGGAACGGCAGCAACGTTGCGTAATTGGCCGTCGCCACCGCCAAGACGGGAAAGAAAAACTCGCTCCACGAATTCCACGAAATGTTCCCGTCGGAAACCAACACCGCAAATGAAAAGAACGGCAGGGTGACCGCCAGCCAGACCCCGGACACCAAGACAAGCAGCCACAAATAAAGTCCGGACGGACGGTAGCGGCCACGACAAATCAGTCCGCCAAGACTCAACGCCGCCGCACTGGTCAGAACACCAACTGCCAGCACGATGCCGATTTGAAGTGATTCGACAGTCAGCAAGCTCACGCCTTGTTTTGCCACCGCCGCCAGCGCGCTGAAGCCCGCCAGAGTGAACAGGACACACAGAAAAGTGAGCAGGCGATGTTGCTGTCGCAGATAACTTGTCAGGAGCCAGACTGCGGCCAGCCCAACCGCCAGCGCGGCGATGGCATCCAGGAAAAAGTTTGTTCCCTCCGGCAGGATTGGCAGCGGCGCCAGGGTGAACGCCATCACGCATCCGAGCGGCAGCCAGATCAGCCACGCCGCCGCGCGCCGGTTGGGTTTCAAGGCGAGCAATCCCAGAATCACCAGCCACGGCAGCAGCAGCGGCGCAATGCCGGGCAGCACCCAGTTGTAGGCAACCGGAGAACCGTCGCGGGAACCCAGCGCGCCGAGGTCGGACGAAGCCACGATGGTCAGTTTGCCGCCCGCGGTGAGAGGCACTCGCCATGAGTGCGAACAGGTGCCGCCTCAACCAAACTCAAATTTGCCGGACGCAATTTTTTTGTCGCCCCTGTAAATGGCAAACTCCGGCGGCTTGGAGCGATCTTGATTCGCCAGTTGATAAGTCGCGCCGCCGGCGCCGATCAACCGGTAATCCAGACGCAAATCCTGCCCGTGGCGGCTGGCGATGACGGAATTGGTCAACGGCCCGCCCACGTCCAAAACCGCCGGTGTCCTGGCGTCCACGGAAATCCGCCCGCCAATTTGCGACTGGCCGGAATTGCAGTAGGCCTCGGCGCCATTTTGTTCCAGCAGGATGTCCGGCTGGTTGTAGCTGCCGGTCGGGACTTTGACGCTGGCTGCCGGTTGATCGAGAACCGTGAGATAGGATCCGCCCGACAGGACAAGCCGCTGAACAAATTTGCCGGTGATTTTCAATTCGCCCAGCGGAACGGATTGTTCCGTGAATCGGAGCGCGGGCCTGGCTTCGCCGTTCTGCGCTTTGGCCACCAAGTCCAGTTGATAGGCGTGGCCGTAAACAAAAAGTTTCCGCGAAAAGGGAATGGTGGCGAGCGAACCACTGGAAGTGTTGAATGGCTGGTTTCGTTTTTCCCAGGGACGCAGCAGCAACCGGCCGTTCTCGAACGAACCCGATTGTTTCAAGTCATTTTGGACGATGCCCGCCTGCCAGTCCCGCCCTTGCAACATCAGTTTGCCCTGCCAGAACGAGCGCACTGCGAGCGTGCAATTGGCCCGTGAACCGTAGTCATAGAAATTGATGTCCGCCAGCACCCGGCACCTGCCGGAAGCGGTATTGAAAAACAGATGGACGTTTGTGAATGTCTGGTAATTAACCGGCTTCGCCACACGGGTCGAAAATATGCCGGCGGGGTTATTGGTGAAATTCTGGTTGCGATTCAGGTCGAGAAAAAGTTTTCCCGCGTCGCGCTGCCAGACAAAGGCGATGGAATTGCTGGAATCGCCTCCGAAATTCAAAACGCCGCGAAAGATCTTCCCCGAAGCCGCTTCCGGCTCATTTTTGAAAGGAGTGGTTTGCGTCGTCTGGGGAACGCCCAAATTGACGATGTTGTAGTCCGTTTCCTGATATTCCAGCGAAGCCGCGGTCGCGTTTGAGGACGGGGAATTGGAAAGGACAATATCAGCCGCGCGGAGAACATTTCCCGGACAAAGCACCACCATCAGCGCAGACGTCAAACAAACCACCCGGACGTTTCCCAGCCAGTGCCGTGACAAGCAACCAGTCTTTCGCTTTGCCATTAGTTGGAATTCTAGCAGATTCAACAGGTTATTTCAATATAAATCTGTAAGGCGGCGAAAAGGGCGCCTCCCATTTTTAATCGGGACGTTTGCAGGAATTGAATGAAATCAAACTGGCGGAGAGAGAGGGATTCGAACCCTCGATACCCTTTTGGAGTATGCACGCTTTCCAGGCGTGTGCCTTCAACCACTCGGCCATCTCTCCACAGCGGAACCTGCACTGTGGCCAAGCCCGCCGCATTTTTCAATTCAAATCGCCGCGGCTTGCCGACGCTCTCCTTTCCGCCTAGAATCGCCGCCATGAAAAAGACCAAATCATCCGATCCACTTCGTCCCCATTCCAGCATTCTGCTCGACGGCCCTGAACGCGCCGCCGCCCGTTCCATGCTTTATCCTGTCGGCTTCAAGCCCGAGGACTTCAAGAAGCCGCTCGTCGGCATCGCCTCCACCTGGGGCAACACCACGCCGTGCAACATGCACATTGACAAACTCGCGCTCGAATCCGAGAAGGGCGCGAACGCCGCCGGCGGCAAGGCCATCGTCTTCAACACCATCACCATCTCCGACGGCATCTCGATGGGCAGCGAAGGCATGAAATACTCCCTCGTCTCACGCGAAGTCATCGCCGACTCCATCGAAACCGTCGTGGGCTGCGCGGGCATGGACGGCTTTGTGGCCATAGGCGGCTGCGACAAAAACATGCCCGGCTCCATCATCGCCATGGCGCGGCTGAACCGTCCCGCCGTGTTCGTTTATGGCGGAACCATCCTACCCGGCTGCATCACTGGCGACACGCGCAAACTCGACATCGTGTCCGTCTTTGAAGCCATCGGCGCGCACGCGAACAAAAAGATTTCCGACGCCGAGCTTCAGGCCGTCGAGCAATGCGCCATTCCCGGGCCCGGTTCCTGCGGCGGCATGTATAC
>PLZL01000439.1 GCA_003152145.1 Limisphaerales bacterium | reverse complement strand
TCCATGTGAAACATCGGCATGTGCTGGTGAATCGTCACCTCAAACCATTCCGGCGGCGCGGCGCGCAGCAACGCTTCGAGTTGCAGAAAATTCAGGTCGTAGCTCGCCGTCACTCGCTCCAGGCCGAATTGGTTTTTGAAATAATCCGCGGAAATCCGATTGGCAATGTTCAGCGAGTAATCCCCCAGGCGCCGGTCGTTTGCGAAAAATTTCAGGTGATCGTAATTGCGCACCAGATAGCCATCGGCGTTGCAGGAGCGGATTTGGTCGAGCGTCCATTCCTCGCCCATTTTGAAAATGCGCGGCGGTGCAACCCAAATGGTAGGGCGCGTCACTCCGTGCGCGCCGTCGGCGGGCAGAGGACTGCCCGCCCTACCTTCGCATCCAAAAGACGTGTGAAAAGTCGTCACGGCTTCGCGGTATTTCTTCGGGTCTTCAAATTCGCAATAAACGGTCTTCACGCCGCACCTCAACGCGGTTTCGAGTTGAGGCAGATTGCGGACGAGGACAATGAGTTGGGTAGCACGCGCGTCTCGCGCGTCAAATTCGGCGTCTCGCCGAATTTTGTCCGAGGGCTGACACAAGGGACTGAAGCTTGACAAAGGATTGGGCGTTCGCCCCTCAAGAGTTTCGGGCGCGACGCCCGAAACGACAGGCCGGAGGCCTGTGCTACCGTCGTTCAATTGCCACCGTTTCGGTCGCGCGCGGAGTCGCTCCAATTCGGCAACGACTTCGCGGCGCAGGCGGTTCAATTCGCTCACCGGCAACAAAACTTCGCCAGCCAGAATATTTTTCAGTTCGCCGAGCCGGAACGGCGTGCCGCCGAGCCGGCCAAGCTGTCCGCGCAATTTTTCAACTGTGAGCGGCAGCTTTTCGGCCTTCGCCAGCGGCATCGCGGATTCCACTTTCGTCACGTTTCCCGATTCGTCGCGCGCGATGAGCGTGAGCGGTTTGCCGGCGCAGCCGTGGACTTCGATTTCAACTGGCCGCTGAAACTTCGGCGTGTCGCCCTCGAAACTCCGACGCAGCCGCTTTTCCAATTCGGGATCGCTCGTCTTCCATAATTTATCGCCGGCGCGAATGCGCGAGAAATCAATGTCGCCGTGGCCGAAACGCAATTCAACAAGCCGCCTATTTCCGCTTTCTGCTTTCCGCTTTTCGATTTCGTAAATTCTTCCGCCTTCCTCTTTTGCCTCCGGATGACCGGCGTCGAAGACCACGCCGTCGCCGGGTTTGAGCGGGCCTTCAAGTTTCACCACGACCGCCTCGCGCAAAACTTTCGAGACTTCGCCGACGAACACACCGCGCTTTTTGCCGAAGCGCGCATGGACGAGTTGCTGGTTGTTGATGCCGCCAAACCAGCCGGTGTAAAGGCCGCGCGAGAAAGCCATCTCCATTTCGTAACGTGGAGTGAGGAGTGAGGAGTGCGGAGATGTGGCAGGTGACGACTCACGATCTTCAACTCCGCATTCCGCATTCGGCGTTCCGCACTTGTCCAGCGCCTGCCGGTAAATCCGGGTGATGTTCGCCACATATTCCGGCGACTTGAGCCGGCCTTCGATTTTCAGCGACGCGACGCCGGCGCGGACCAGTTCCGGCAGCACTTCCAGCCCGGCCAAATCCTGCGGACTCAACAAATACTTTTTATCGCCGAGCGGAACTTGTTTGCCGTCGGAAATCAATTCATACGGCATCCGGCATGCCTGTGCGCATTCGCCGCGATTGGCCGAGCGGCCACCCAGCGCCTCGCTCGTCAGGCATTGGCCGGAGTAGGCGACGCAGAGCGCACCGTGGACGAAAACTTCCATGGGCAGTGACGAGTGACGGGTGACGAGTGACAAGACAGCTTCGCCAGCGGCGCGAATTTTCTCAATTTCCGCAATGGAACACTCGCGCGCGAGCACTACGAGATTGCAGCCGAGTTCGCGGGCGAACTCAATTCCCGCGGCGCTGGTGATGGTCATCTGCGTCGAGGCGTGAATCGGAAAGTCCGGCGACAGTTCGCGGATCATGCGGCAAATGCCCACATCTTGAACAATCACCGCGTCCACGCCGGCGGCAATCATCGCGCGCAGGTATTTTTCCGCGTCGGCGAGTTCGTTCTCAAATACGAGCGTGTTGAGTGTGACATAGCCGCGCACGCCGCGCCGGTGCAGAAATTCCATCAGCCTTGGCAAATCCGCTTCGGTAAAGTTCTGCGCGCGCATCCGGGCATTGAACCGGTCGAGGCCGAAATAAATCGCGTCCGCGCCGTTTTCGACGGCAGCCGTCACGCAGTCCCAGTCGCCGGCGGGCGCGAGCAGCTCCGGCAGCGGATTGCCGATTGCCGATTGCCGATTGCCGATTGATTCGTTTGCGACTGCGCCGGTCATTTCATCTTCAGCTTAACCGCGAAGCCGCCAGGAAACAAAGCAACTTCGAGGCTGGAGGATGAAATTTCATTTTTCATCTGTGTTTATCTGTGTTTATCTGTGGCGAAATGATTCATCCGACGGCCATCATCCATCCGAAAGCGAAACTGGACGCAACAGTTCAAGTCGGGCCGTTCGCCGTGATTGACGCCGACGTCAAGATGGGCGCGAATTGCATTGTCGGGCCGCACGTTTACCTTACCGGGCTGACGATGATTGGCGCCGGGAACCGGTTCCACGCCGGTTGCGTCATCGGCGATGCGCCGCAGGATTTGAAATACAAGGACGAGCCGACGCGGCTGCGCATCGGCGACCAGAATGTTTTCCGCGAACACGTCACCATCCACCGCTCGAACAAAACTTCCGAGGACACGGTCATCGGCTCGCACAACTTTTTCATGGCGAATTCGCATGTCGCGCACAACTGCGCCATCGGCGACCATGTCATTCTGGCCAACGGCGCGCTGCTAGGAGGGCACGCGGTTGTGCAGGACCGCGCGTTTCTTTCCGGCAATTGCCTCGTTCACCAGTTCACGCGCGTCGGCACGCTGGCTCTGATGCAGGGCGGCGCGGCCATCAGCCAGGATTTGCCGCCGTTCACCATCGCGCAGCGGGAAAATGAAATCTGCGGGCTGAATATCATCGGCCTGCGCCGCGCCGGGTTCACTGCGGAACAACGGCTGGAATTGAAGCAGCTTTACCACCTGCTGTTCCGCAGCGGAAAAAACCTGCGCGAGGCACTGGCGGAGGCGCGAAACAAATTTGCCAGCACACCAGCAAAAATCTTGTTAGACTTCATTGCCGGGGCCAAACGCGGCGTCTGCGCGGACATCGGCCGGCCGGCGCAGGAAAGCGATAAATAGAAAGGCGTGTCATGTATAATATCATCGGAGTAGACGGGAAGGAATACGGATCCACTACCATCGAGCAGTTGAAAAAGTGGATCGCAGAGAACCGGGTGAACCGCCAGACATCCGTCAGGACCGAGGACAACGCGGATTGGAAGCCGCTTGATTCACTGCCAGAATTGGCGGGCTTGTTCGTTCCGCCGCCGATTTCCACGGCACGACCGGCAATGACCAACAGCGGCCTCAATGTCTTGATCCCGTATAAAAACCCCCGGGCGCTGGTGGCGTATTATTTGGGCGTGTTCGCCGTAATTCCGTTCATTGGCATTTTGCTGGGTATCACGGCATTCGTGCTGGGCATCCTGGGCCTGCGTTACCGCGGGCGCAACCCAGCGGCGGGTGGCGCGGTCCACGCATGGATTGGAATCGTGGCGGGCGGCCTGTTCGGATTTGGGTGGCTCGCGCTGACCATCGTCATTATTATTGCGGCAAGCGCACACCGCCACTGATTGGAACGCCATGTATAAAATCATTGGAACAGACGGGCGGGAATACGGGCCGATTTCCGGCGAGCAATTGCGGCAGTGGATTGCCGAAGGCCGCGTGGAGAGCCGGACGCCGGTGTTCGTGAACGGCGCGAAGGAGTGGAATTTTGTCGGGCTGCTGCCGGAATTCGCAAATGGTTTCGCGCCGCCGCCGGTCGTCCTGTCCCCCGGCCATTTGCGCCAGCATAATTCGTGCGCCACGACCGGGCTGATTTGCGGCATTCTGGCGTGGATGCTCTGTTGCTGTTGCGGCGGATTTCCGTTCAACTTGTTCGGCCTGGTGTTCTCGCTTATCGGGCTGTCGCAAATCAACAGCCATCCGGAACGTTACGAGGGGCGCGGCAACGCCATCGCCGGGCTGGTCCTCTCCATTTTGAGCATGCTGCTGATCCTGTTGGGTCTGGTGTGGAGCATCGCAACGGACAATTTCCAGGTGAACGACATAAGATTCTGAAACCGTCATGCCCGCCGGATCACAACCTGTGCCGCCGAAGATTTCAGCGCCGCCTTCGCTGACGGCGTTCGCGGTGATTGTGGCGGGCGCGGCATTCGCCGGCGCGGGCGCGGTGGTGTATTTCTTCAACCCGAGCACGCACGGATTTTATCCCATCTGCCTGTTTCACCAATGGACGGGCCTGAATTGTCCCGGTTGCGGCGGGACGCGCGCGGCTTACGCGCTGCTGCATGGTAATGTCGCGCTCGCGCTGAAGGACAACGCGCTGTTCGTGCTTCTGATTCCCGCCGTCGCTTTGCGCGGAGTGTGGTTTGCAGGCAAAAAGTCTCTCGGAAGACCGGTCGGGAATTTTTTGTCGGCGAAATCTTTGTGGGCGTTGCTCGCCGTCGCCGTGATTTTCACGGTATTGCGAAACCTGCCGGCGTTTGCGTTTCTGTCGCCGTAGTTGGAGTTCAAGCTTCAGCTTGTATCCGGAAGAGCGTGCTAAAGCTTGAACTCCAACCGGAACTTTTCGCTTTTGCCGGCGCGCCGGGTGGTGTTCAATTCCAGCATGAGTCAGACACATCCATTGACAACGACGACGTTCGAGCTGCCCGGTTATCGCGTGACCAAATCCTTCGGCGTGGTGCGCGGCATCATGGTGCGGTCGCGCTCGGTGATCGGCAACGTGGGCGCGAGCATCCAGGC
>PLZL01000144.1 GCA_003152145.1 Limisphaerales bacterium | reverse complement strand
GCATCATGCAGGGCTGCAACCAGTATTGCACTTTTTGCATCGTGCCTTACACGCGCGGGGAGGAGCGCAGCCGGACGATTCCCGATATTGTGAATGAATGCCGCGAACTCGTTTCGCGCGGCGTGAAGGAAATCACCCTGCTCGGCCAGATTGTCACGAGCTACGGCAAGCGCTTCTCGCCGGACGGACTATTTGGTAGGGCGGGCAGTCCTCTGCCCGCCGATGGCGCGCACGGAGTGACGCGCCCTACCTTGCAAAAATCTCCATTTGTCCAATTGCTCGAGGCCGTTCACGAGATTGACGGGCTTGAACGCGTCCGCTTCACCTCGCCGCACCCGAGAGGTTATGGCGACGATTTGATTGATGCCTATGCGCGCCTGCCCAAGCTTGTCGAGAGCGCGCATTTGCCCGTGCAAAGTGGCAGCGACCGCGTTTTGAAGTTGATGCATCGCGGCTACACGCGCGAACGCTTCCTCGGCATCATCCAAAAACTGCGCCGTGCGAAGCCGGACATCGGCATCACGACAGACATCATCGTCGGGTTTCCGGGCGAGACGGAGGAGGATTTCGAGGAAACGCTGTCGCTCGCGCGCGAGGTGGAATTTGACAACGCCTACATCTTCAAATACTCGCAGCGCCGCGACACGCCCGCCGCCGCAATGGCGGACCAGGTGCCGCAGAAAATCCGCGAGGAACGGAATCGACGGCTGCTAGAACTCGTCAACGAAATCGCCGCGAGGAAGTATAAAAAATTCGTCGGACGGCAGGTGCAGATTCTGGTGGAAGGGCCGAGCAGGAAAAATCCGGCGCGGATGACCGGCCGGACGCGCTGCAACAAAATCGTCCTGTTCGACGGCAGCGACCGTCATCGCGGCCAGCTCATGGACGTGAAAATCACCCGCGCCGGCTCCTTCACGCTCTACGGCGACCCGGCGATTGTGAATTTGTAATTTGGAGTGCGTGGACAAGTCCGCGCTGTGAAACGACGCGACATATTGCGTCGGTGAAAGCGGCGTCTAGCCGCCGCAGTCCAAATTCCCGACTTGCCGAAAAAGCGGCGTGATTGTAATTTCCAAATATGAGCACAGTTCAAGAAATCGAACGCGCCGTCGAGCAGCTTCCGCCCGAAGATTTTTCGGAGCTGGTCGAATGGATTGACCAACGCCGCGGAAAAGTTGTCCGCGACCACGGCGCATTTCTGAACAGCTACGCTCCCGAGGACGAAGGGCTTTACGATGACGCCGTCGCCCGGTGAAATCTGGCTGGCGGACATTCCGTTCACCGACGGCAGCGCGTCCAAGATCCGTCCGGTTCTTGTTCTCTGGCTCGACGCGGCGGATGTCGTTGTCGCTGCCGTTACCTCTGCGCCGCCGCGTTCTGCAACCGATGTGATTTTGGTGGACTGGGAATTGGAAGGCTTGCGCGTTACATCCACCGTGCGGCTTTCCCGTTTGGATTGTATGGAACAAATTCTTTTGCGCCGAAAGCTCGGTTCTCTTTCGAGCAACGACGCACAGAGGCTCAAAGAAGTTTGGACCAGCCGGATTCAATTGCGTTTTTGAAAATCACCCGCACCGGCTCCTTTACGCTCTACGGCGACCCGGCAATTGTGAATTTGTGATGAGCTTGACGGGTGCAGTCTATCTTCGTATTAAGCAGCATCGTGTAAATCTTTCTTTTTTGCACGAACAAAGCGTGCAACAAACCGGCATAAAAAAACGAAAAGAAAAGCCCACAAGAAACTATTGAGGAATAATATGGGCATACAAATCATCGACAGGATGCGATCAGACAGCATCAAATGATCAACCAGAGGAGATAAACAACGCAGCGGAAATACTATAGTGGCACCGATGCGCAGCCACAGTGGCTCTGACAAATGCCCAATTGAATCATCCCAGCCAGCCTCCTCCACAAGAAGAAATAACGAAAGAAGCCAAATGGCCGGTATAAGCCAACAGAAACCGGCAAAATATTGCATTCCTCTTGTCATAATAAAACACTAATGCTGCCTACCAGATAATGGGCGACTCGTTGTTAAGCCTATCAAGTTTCACTTTTTGAACTTTGCGCCCGGCAAGGCTGGTTGACAAGGGGAATTTCGGTTTGAATTTTTCATGTCCTTTTGTGTCCATTCGTGGTTAGCTTTCCGGAAATGAGACTGTCGCTTTTGGCCATTTTGCTCGGTGTCGGCATGGGGTTGCCGCAGGTCTATGGGCTGGTGAATCCCGCGGGGCTGGCCGCCTTCGCGCGCAAACTTCCGCGCAACTTGCGCGCCGGCGTCGTGCTCATGCTGCTCGCCACGGCGTGGTTCGCCTGGAACGTCAACAACGAGCCGATTGCCGACTTTTCCGCTTTCAAGCCCTACATGCTCGGCGGGTTCATTGCGGTGGGAATTTTGTCCTGCATCTTCGTCCAGGACTTTCTGGCCGTGCGCGGCCTCGCCGTGCTGATGTTGTTGCTGGCGAAATTGATGGTGGACACCGGCCGGCCGCATCTGGGCGAATCGCCGTGGGTGCTGGTCATGCAATATTGGGCTTATCTGTTTGTGGTCCTGGGCATCTGGTTCACCATCACGCCGTGGCGGCTGCGCGATTTGATCAACTGGGCCACGGCATCGGAAGGGCGCACGCGTCTTTTGAGCGCCGTGCGGCTGGCGTTCGCAGCGTTCATCGTATTTCTGGGGTCGACGGCGTTTCGCGCGATGTGAGGCTGCCATGGCCATCGCCGACATCAGACGGGACTACTCGCCAAGCGAATTGCGGCGGGCGGATTTGGACGCGAATCCAATCACGCAATTCAATTCCTGGTTTGCGCAGGCGGCGGGTGAATCGTCCGGCGGTCGCTGGCGGAAAATCGGCATCGCGCTCTACAAACTCTGGCACGCCATCCTCGGCCATTCCCCGGCGGACGTGAACGCGGTGGTTCTTGCCACGGCGGACAAGGCAGGCCGGCCTTCGTCGCGAAATGTTCTGCTGAAGGGCTTGGACGCGCGCGGCTTCATTTTTTTCACGAACCACGATAGCCGCAAGGGACTGGAGCTGGCGGAGAATCCGAATGCCGCGCTGACGTTTTACTGGCCGGATTTGGAGCGGCAGGTTTGCGTCGCCGGTCCGGTCGAAAAAATTTCGCGCGAGGCGTCCGAGGCGTATTTCAAATCACGACCGCGCGGCAGCCGGCTCGCGGCGTGGGCGTCGAACCAGCGCGACGTGGTCGCCGACCGCGCGGCGCTGGACGCGAAGTGGAATGAAATGGCGGCGAAGTTTCCCGGCGATGTTCCGTTGCCGCCGAATTGGGGCGGCTATGTTTTGAAGCCGGAGCGGATTGAATTCTGGCAGGGCCGGCCCAGCCGATTGCACGATCGGTTTTGCTACACGCGCCAGCCGGACAATTCGTGGAAGCTGGAACGCATCGCGCCCTAAAACTTGTAGACTACACTGCTGATTAATTTCAGGTCGTTGCTTTTGCGGCTTGGGGCGGGTTGGTTGATAAAGTTGTCCTGCACTGTGACGCAGAGGCTCAAGGTTTTGGTGAGCGCAGCTTCTGCGCCGATTTCGGCGTTGACCAGGAAATTTCCGAGTTTGTTCACCTGCGGCAGGAACTCGGCCTTTTCCCAGACCCGCGCGCCATTGTCCAGTTTGTGTTCAAACCGTTCCGCCAGACGCAGTGTTGCGTAAGTAGTGTCCACGCTGCCAAGCCGTTGAGTTATCAGGGCGGGGCCGAGTTCGCCTGCCAACGTCGTATTGGTTTCCTTGAGAAAATAATAACCGGCGCCGGGGCTGAGCGTGAAACGATATTGCAGATCGGCGATGCCATCGTGCAGACCCTCCAAATTGAAGAAGCCGTAAAAGCGGTCGCCGAACAGATGATTGTATTGTCCGACACCGTGCAGCGTTTCATTGTTTTTGACGGAATCATTTTCGCCATATGAGCCATCCAGACCGAACATATACTCGTTTTCCTGGGTTTTCCTGCTGGTTTTGAAAGCCACGGTGGTCAACAGCGTGTCGCTATTTCCCTTGGTAAGCGAGAGACCCGCCGAGACGCTGCTTTCCCAAGCAGGTTTATTGGTGGGAACGGCAGTGACTTGCGGGGCATCGCTTGCGTTGCCGACCGCCGCCATGGCAAACAGAACCAATAGAATTAAAATGTGTTTTTGCATCAGTCTCACGCCAGAAAATTGAATTCAAACCGAGGAGTCCGATGAAGCAGGGGTTCTGACAACACAACGAACAACTCCGGAACCAAACTGGACACGCCCATTTTAGCCAAAAAAAATCCGCCGAGCAAGACGTTTGAAAGTTCAATTCAAAATCATTTTGCCGGTTCGTCTTCGACAGCGGAATCTTCCTTGTCCTCGCCGATGACCGAGGCGATGGCCTGTAGTTTGTCGCCGGATTCCAGTTCGATTAGCTTCACGCCCTGTGTGTTGCGGCCGGCTTCGCGGATGC
>PLZL01000105.1 GCA_003152145.1 Limisphaerales bacterium | reverse complement strand
GTGAGCCCGGCACATCGCCGGGCGGCGGCGCAACAAGTGGTGGCGGCAGGACTGTGCTCCCAACGGGTCGCCTGCCGGCTCTTGCAACTGGCCCGGTCCACCTACGGTTATCAAGGGCGGCCACCCACGACGGCCGAACAACAGTTGAGGAAACGCCTGCATGAGCTGTCGCTGAAACATCCACGCTACGGGTATCGGCGGATTGCGGCGTTGTTGCGCCAGGACGGCTGGCGTGTCGGCAAACGGCGTATTCAACGATTGCGCCGGGCGGAAGGTTTGCGAGTGCCGCCCACCAAACGAAAGGTGATCCGGCGTGGGGTTTCCACGGGCCTGCCGACCACAGCCACGCATCGGAACCATGTGTGGACGTGGGACTTCATCGCAGAGGCGACGGTGCGTGGGGGCACTCTGCGCATACTGACGATTCTTGACGAACACACGCGGGAATGTCATGTGCTGCGGGTGGACCGTGCCCTGCGCGCACAGGACGTGCTGGCCTGGTAGCAGAAGGCCATCGAACAACATGGCGCGCCGGAATATCTGCGGAGCGACAACGGGTCGGAGTTCATCGCCAAGATCGTGCAACGCTGGTTGGCGGAGAACCACATCCAGACGATTTACATCGAGCCGGGCAGCCCGTGGCAGAACGGGTTTGTAGAGAGTTTTCACGGCCAATTTCGGGACGAGTGCTTGAATCGGGAGCAACTGTGGACGCTGACGGAAGCGCGCGTCGTGATCGGCGACTACCGTTACGAATACAATCAACAAAGACCGCACAGCCGGCTGGGTTATCTGAGCCCGGCCCGGTTCGCGGCACAACTCAGTCCATCCCCGGCACCGGTCGGGCTGCGCCCTCCCTCTGCCGGGGATGGACAAAACCAGAACCAAAAACTAACATGAACCCAGTCCCAGGACTAACTCATGGAGTGGCCCAGAAAAGTGAACCCGGTCATTTATCCGACGCGCCCGCTGCTGGCTGATGCGCTGCGGCGCGTGCTCGACGCGGGTATCGAACTGGATGGCGCGGCTGATCACGGCGTGAGCGAGGCACTCTATTTGCGCGACCCGGACGACAACGGCGTGGAGCTTCATTGGGATCGTCCGAAGGAAAAATGGCCGCGCGCGGCGGATGGCGACCTGGCGATGTTTACGCGGGCGCTGGATTTGGACGCGTTGCTCAAGGAAGTTCCGCAAAAATGAATTCGCGCCGAATCGTGATTGCCGGCGGCGGCGCGGCGGGTTTTTTTGCCGCCATCACCTGCGCCGAAGCCGCGCCGGATGCGGAGGTGATCATTCTCGAAAAAGGCGCGCAATTTCTTTCCAAGGTCAAAATCTCCGGCGGTGGCCGCTGCAACGTCACGCACGCGTGCTTCGACGTGCGTGAGTTGACCGCCCGTTATCCGCGCGGCGAACGCGCGCTGCTCGCGCCATTTAAACGTTTTCAGGCCTGCGACACCGTCGCATGGTTTGAATCGCGTGGCGTGAAACTGAAAACCGAGGACGATGGCCGGATGTTTCCGGTCAGCGATTCGTCGCAGACCATCATTGATTGTCTGATGAATGCCGCAAAAGCGGCGGGCGTGAAGTTGCGGCTCAATGCGGGTGTCGAACGGATGGTGAAATTGCCGGACGGTGGATTTGAGGTGGAGTTGGAACGCCGAACTCCGGTTCGGCCTGAAGGCTTCGCTGGAGTTCAAGCTTCAGCTTGTTCGGACGGCACGCTCAAGCGTGAACTCCAACGCGCCGGGTCGGAGACCGGCGCTCCAAACAAAAAAATTTCCTGTGACCACCTGCTGCTGGCGACCGGCGGCTGTCGCGCGGTCGCGGCGGGACAACTCGCCGTGTCGCTCGGCCACAAACTCGAACCGCCCGTGCCGTCGCTGTTCACATTTCACATCGCCACGCCGTGGCTGCGCGGGCTGGCGGGAGTTTCCGTCGAGTTGGCAGGGGCTTCCGTGCCCGGCGCGCGGTTGCGCGAGCGCGGCGCGTTGCTGGCGACNNCACTGGGGTTTGAGCGGGCCGGTGATTTTGCGGCTGTCGGCGTGGGGCGCGCGCGAATTGCACAAGCTCGATTACAAATTTCCGCTACAAATCAACTGGCTGCCGCAGCTCGACGCGGAAAAAATCGCGGTGGAATTTCAATCACGGCGCGGTTCGCAGCCGGCAAAATTGATTGTCAACACGCCGCTCACGCCGCTGCCGTCGCGGCTGTGGGAGCAGCTCGTGCTGGCCGCCGGGATTTCCCGCGACACCCGCTGGGCCGCGCTGTCGCGCGCGGCGCAGCACCGGCTCGTCCAGCAACTCATCCGCACCGAATTTCAAGTGACCGGCAAGAGCCTGAACAAGGATGAATTCGTCACCTGCGGCGGCGTGCGTCTGGGCGAGGTGGATTTCAAGACGATGGAAAGCCGGATTTGTCCCGGACTTTATTTCGCCGGCGAACTGCTCGACATTGACGGCATCACCGGCGGTTTTAATTTTCAGGCCGCATGGACGACCGGCTGGATTGCGGGTCGAGCGATGGCAGGGTGCAATCTACTTTTTTGACGGACGAGGCGGTGGCAGGGATGTAATGACAACTTTGCAGCCATTACCGTAGCGCTCCCGATTCAAAGAGCAGCCAAGGTGCTTCCAAATTGTCAGGGGTTAGGCAAACAATCCCGAAATTGCTAGCGTCGAGTTCTTTGCTAACCTCCAACGGCCAGCGTTTGCCTTTCCTAATATCTTCTGATGAAACAAATAATTCAATGCCGTTAAAAATGTATGGGAGCCAATCCCTCAAGGCGGTTGCCACACTGAGGCTGGGTTTGCCCGACCAGCTAAATCATTTCCATAAATAATATA
>PLZL01000457.1 GCA_003152145.1 Limisphaerales bacterium | reverse complement strand
GAGGCCCTTCTTCTTCAACACCGCCTTGAGGGCGTGGAACGTCTCGGTGATGGCGCGCAGGCCCTCCGAGAAGCTGTTGAAGCCTTTGGGCATGCTCATGAATTCCTGGAAATCAATCGGCGCGTCCGAGTGCGCCCCGCCGTTGATGACGTTCGCCATCGGCACCGGCAGCACCTTCGCGTTCGGTCCGCCGAGATACCGGAACAACGGCTGGTTCAAACCGGCGGCGGCGGCCTTGGCGTTCGCCAGCGACACGGCGAGAATCGCGTTGGCGCCGAGCTTGGATTTTGTCTCCGTGCCGTCGAGCTTGAGCATCGTGGCATCCACCGTCAACTGGTCGAACGGGTCCAGCCCGATGAGCTTGGGCGCAATCACGTCCATCACGTTCTTGACCGCCTTTTGCACGCCCTTGCCGCCGAAACGTTTCTTGTCGCCGTCGCGGAGTTCGATGGCTTCGTGCTCGCCGGTGCTGGCGCCGCTCGGCACCGCCGCACGCCCGAAGGCGCCGCAGCACAGCGTCACGTCCACTTCCACGGTTGGATTACCGCGCGAGTCGAGAATTTCGCGCGCCAGAATGTCTTTGATTTTAGGCATAAAATTGAGCCGCATGATAGAAGCCGCGCGGGCCGAGTCAAGACAGGCTTGCCCGTCGGAAGCAGATTTAACCAAACGTGAAGATGAACATTAACCGGGGGTGATGCGACCTTTCAACGCAAAGATGCAACGCCGGAATGGTTTGACACGAATGACGCAAATTGTCGCCAATGCTGTTTCTTGCCAAACCACGGAATCAATTCGTGCTCATTCGCGTAAAATCCAGAGGCTGCTGCTGGCAACTTACACGATATTTTTCCGAAATTTGTAACAAAACGGCTCTTGACATTTCGTGGATTTTGCATAAGGTAATCACCAGTTTGGCAGTTGTCTTTTGCGATCATAGTTTATGAAGACAATGCGTTCGCCGCGAGCCGCAAACCGATGCGGAGTGATGTTTGCACTTTTCTGTCTGGCGTTTTCGCCGTTCACTTTCGCCCAACCTTTTTTTCCCTTTGCGCCCACAGTGAGAATCACCAGTCCGGCGAATCACGCGACTTTTTACGCGCCGGTGGACATTCCGATTTTTGCTTACGTCCAGGACATGGGCACGGTATTTACGAACGTGGAGTTTTTTGCCGGCACGAATGATTTGGGGCGGAGTTTCAGTTTGGGTTCCACAAACCTGGGTTCCACAATTCTTCCGCCGAGAACATATCCAATTATAATTTTTGGCCCCACACCGATAGCCCGCCTTGGCTCGGTGTATTGCCTGGTCTGGACGAATGCGCCGGCGGGTTCCTACGCCTTGACCGCCGTGGCGCGCGGCAATCGTTTTTTGCCCCCCTCCCCGGCTTCCAGCCTGTCCAGAACTTCCGCGCCGGTCAACATCACCATCCTCGCTTCAGCCACCAACACGAACCCCACCGATGTCGTGAGCATCGTGGCCACGGATCCGATTGCCATTGCCGGAACAAATTCTTATTGGATTTGGCGGGGAATGACCAACCCGATTCCGGCATGGACGAACTGGCCGCCGCCCCGCTGGCAGTTGTTCACGAATTGGGGTCCGAAAAACGCGCTCTTCACCGTGCGCCGTTTTGGCGACGCGAGCGCCGACCTCACCGTGAACTACAACATCGGCGGCACGGCCAGCAACGGTGTGGACTACGCGACGTTGACAAATCTCGTGACCATTCCCGCCGGTGAAGCCTACGCGCTGATTCCGATTGTGCCGATTGACAACGGCGCGACCAATTTTTCCAAGACCGTCATCCTCACGCTGACGCCGGACACCCACGCGCCGCCGGATTACCTCGTGGGAATTCCGTTGCGCGCGGCGGCGCTGATTCGTGAAAACTGGCCCCGTCCGCTGCCGTTTCTGCTGCCCGACCGCAGTTTTCATGTGAATGCCAGCGGACCTGACGGCGCTTGGTTTTCGGTTCAAAGTTCCAGCGACCTGCAAAACTGGACGTTCGTTTCCACCAATCAAGCTATCCAAGGCTCGATTGATTTTGTGGACCCTGACGCGCCGAATAATTCAAGCCGATTCTATCGCGCCATGCCGATGACAAACGCGCCGGCGAACTAGAAAATTCAAAGCGTCCAGCGAAAAATTTTCGCGTCTGACAAAAAACACGACCGCCCCGTGTTCGTGCCCATAAGCATCACCAAAATAAGGCTGGACAATCATTCACTTCCCGAAAATCATGCCACACATGAAACGAATTCTTCATGTGATGGCTTTGGTGCTTCTGGGGATGGTGGGTCTGGCATTCGTGAGCGGCTGCGGACGGCCACACGTTCTGGCCTTCAGGGCAGTGGTGGACGGCAGCGATGTCGTCAAGGTGAGCGGCAGCCAGTTGTGGATCGAGCACGAAGAATTTCAACAGCCCACGCAAATCTTCGTCAATGGCAAGCCCTGGCATCCGGTATGGACGGACAAAGTGAGCGAGCCGCTCGAAGGCTTAAGCCCTGCCTTCAGCCCGCGCGACTCCATGAAGGTCAAACTCACCCAACTCAAGGGACGCGGGACGGTCAGCATCATCCAGTTGCCGACCTCCGCCAATGACCAGACGCTGGCCTTTCGGATTGATGACAATGCCCAGGGAGGTGCCGATACCTATCAGATTAGCGTCTCGTGGTGAAAAATCAGAAGCGGACGACGCAGGAGTAAGGCATTTTGACACTGATTTCACTGATTGACACCGATTGAAGCCGAATCCGTGACAGTTCGTGTCTGAACGCTTAACTGCTTTCTTGCCTCTGCCCGATTTCCCGCGCACACTTTGTGCCGTGCCAGTCGAAACCGGGAAAGAAAAATTCTTCGCTGAACTGGAAGCGCTCATCGCCGAAGCGAAACGTCTTCAAACTTCAGGTTTTGACGAGCAAGAGCCGGAAGCGGCGACCTGTCATCAATTAATTGTTCCCCTAGTGAAAGCGCTCGGCTTTCGCACGGAGAACACAAAGCCGGAATTCAAAATCCTCGGCGACTCGGTGGATTACCTCCTGAAGTCCGAGCGCCCCCTGATGTTTGTCGAGGCCAAGAGCCTGCTGGACTGTCCGAAGGCCAGCCTGTTCGACAAACACCGCGAGCAAGTCCATCGCTACATCCAGAATTACCGGCTCAGTCCCGAAATCACCGCGATGGAGCAGCCGGTCAAATGGATTTTGCTCACCAATTTCGCCCAGCTTCATTTCATCCGCGTCAACGAAGTCACGCCCTCGTTCTCCTTCAAGCTGGAAGACCTCTGGAAACGCCGCGAGGAACTCTGGGAACTGCTCGCATTCGAAAATCTTGAGGCGAACCGCATTGACGAGATTTACGACCAGCACAAGCGGGCCGGCCTCGACCTGATGTTTCTCGCCGACCTCAAACGCTGGCGGTTGCTCATCGCCAACGGCTTTGCCCTGCGCAACCCAAAGCGTTCGCTCGACGACATCACCCTTGCCAGCCAGCAGCTCCTTGACCGGTTCATCTTCTGCCTCATGCTGGAGACCCAGCGGCTGGTGGAATTCAACAAGCTCGCCCGCACCTACAGCAACTACGAAGTCCTTTACGCCCGTGCCGACAAAACCTTCGGCGAAATCCTCCGCGAATCACTCTTCGTCGAGATCAAAAACGATTTCAACACCGAGCTGTTCGAGCAGCCGCTGCTGTGCGACGAACTGAACATTGACAACGCCGTGCTTTCCGCCGTCATCGGCCACGAACCGCTCGCGCCGGAACTCGCCGCGCAATGCGGCTTTGAATCCGGCCAGGGCGAACTGCTCGCCTTCCGCCACCTCTACCGTTACGACTTCAGCCTCATGTCGTCGGACGTGATGGGCGCGGTCTATGAACGCTTCCTCGCCCACAAACTTTTCCAGACCGGCGGGCGCGTCGTCATCGAGGACACCGACGAACTGCGCAAAAAGGAAGGCATCTACTACACGCCGCAATATATCGTGGACTACATCGTCGCCCACACGCTCGGCGAGAAAATCAAACCCGTCCTTGCCGAAGCCAAGACGCTGCTCGGCTACAAAAACTTCAAGGGCGCAATTGCCAAAATCCGCGAACTCGGCGAAATCAAGGTGCTCGACCCCGCGATGGGTTCCGGCTCGTTCCTGCTCCGCGCGTTCGACGCGCTGGTCAGGGCCTACGACGATTACAATCAGGAGTGCCGCCGCATCAAAAAAGACCGCAACGGCCACGGCGCGCTCTTTGACGCCGACCTCGTCATCGCCGAGGAGGTGCTCGACGCGCCGCTCCATGTGCTCACTGAAAATATCTTCGGCGTGGATTTGGACAAGCAGGCCGTGGAAGTGGCCAAGCTCAACCTCTGGCTGCGCTACATGGCCGTGAACCGCGATTCATTCCTCGAACGATTGCAGACAAAAAAGCGTGGCGGCAAACCGCTCAACCTGCTGCCCAACCTCACGAAAAATTTCAAACGTGGCAACTCGCTCATCGCCGACAAATCCGTTGCCGGCGACGCCGCATTCGATTGGGAAAAGGAATTTCCTGAAATAAAAGGTTTCGATGTCGTCATCGGCAATCCGCCTTACGAACGCATTCAGGTGATGCAGGCCAATGCGCCGGAGGCGGCGGAGTTTTTGAAGGCGAACTATCGCGCGGCGGCTTCCGGCAACTTCGACATTTATGTCTGCTTTATTGAGCGCGGGCTGGAATTGCTCAATGCCAATGGATTCTTCGGCTACATTTGTCCGCACAAATTCTTCCAGGCTGAATATGGCAGAGAATTAAGAAAGTTGCTCACGAAACAAAAACAAGTTCGGCAGATTGTTTCTTTTGGCGATGTTCAAGTTTTCACGCAAGCGACGACTTACACCTGCCTGCTCTTCTTAAACAAACAGCCGCAAACGGAAAGCCGATTGATTAAAGTGGACGATCTCGAAGCGTGGCGCGCTTCCGGCGAAGCCGCCGTCGGCAAAATTGCTCCAACCAGTCTCGCGGGCGAGCAGTGGAATTTTGTGTTGGGGAATGGCGCGGAGCTTTTCGCCAAGTTGAACGAAAACGCGATGCGCCTTCGCGACGTGGCGGAACGCATTGCCCAAGGCATCCGCACCAGCGCGAATCCGATTTATGTTTTGGACGTGGTGTCCATGAACGATTCGACCGTCACGGCATTTTCGGAGCAGTTGCAACGGGAGGTGAAATTGGAGCGCAAGGCCGTTGCTCCATTTTTGCAAGGGCAGGACATTCGGCGCTATGCTTTGGAAACTTGCAGCAAGGTTGTCATCCTGCCGTATCAAATCAAGGCAGGCCGGGCAGTGTTGATTCCCGAAACGCAATTAAGGAAAAAATTCCCGCTGGTTCACGACTATTTGCTCCAGAACAAAAAAGTGTTGGAAGATCGCGAAGAAGGCCGTTTTAGCGGTGATGAATGGTATGCTTATGGTCGTTTACAAAATGTTGACCTCATGCTGCTCCCGAAAATTCTTGTGCCCGACATCGCGAATTTCGCTTCATTTGCTTTTGACGACGCGGGTGAATTCGCTTTTGCCTCTGGTTACGGAATCACTTTGAAGACGGATGCCAAAGAATCGCCCGCGTATCTCCTCGGTTTGTTGAACAGTGGCCTGCTGGATTTTTATCTCAAACAAGTCAGCACAACAATGCGCGGCGGCTACTTCCGCTATTTTACGCAATTCATTGAGCAGTTGCCTATAAAACGCATTGACCCGAAAAAGAAAATTGAGGCGAAGCTGGAAAAGGAAATTGTCGAGCGCGTCGAGGCGATTCAAGCCGCACACAAGCAACGACTGAATTTGCCCGATGCGCTCCACCGAAAGATTGCCCATTCCCAAAACCGCACGGCCTGCAACCTCGCGCATTACCTGCAAAAAGATTTCGCGGCGGCGGTGAAGGAGGAAATCCTGATGGACGACGTGCAGCACACCGGTTTAGTCCACGAAATCCGCCTCGAATCCAACGGCAACGAACTCACGCTCACCGCCGTTGTCGCCGAAAAGCCGGCGGACAAACCGCGCGCCTTGCCGGTCTTGCAGCTGACGTTCAAGGACGAGGCGCTGCGCCAGTTCATTTTTTCAAGTTGGCGGCGATTTTTGGATGAAAACTCGCGCAAACAAAAGTGGACCAAAGGCAAAAAGCCGGAGCCGGTTTATCCGCTGCTCGTCAACACGCTCGAACCGCTGGTTTATTTCAACGCCAGTGCCGGAGACAATCTGCGCGCCATCCGCGATTTGATGAAAGCCGTCGCCGAGGAAGCCGGCAGCGCCGACCTCGCCGTGATTGAATCCGAAATCAAGAAGCTGGACGCCGAGATAGACCAGCACGTGTATGACCTTTACGGCCTGACCGAGGCCGAAATCAAAATCGTGGAAGGAGCCGCAAAATGAACCCAAACGACATACTGGCGCAACAGCAGGTAATCCTGAACCAAGCCATGCAGACACAGCAGCATTGGACCGTGGCGATGATCCTGTTTGAAATTGTTTTCATGCTCATCGGCGCATGGGTGATTTATATGTTTTACGCCCGGCTCCGGGACATTGCGGACGAACTGCGAAAATTTCGCATCGCCTACGAAATGGCCGAGGACCAAAAAGCACGTCCCGCCAAGCCCACGTCTCCCCGTGCTGATGTCGATTCCCGTTACGCGCCCAAATCATAAAATCCGCGAAATCCGCGGTTCAATGCTTCGTTTCTTCGTTGTTCAATCCCCGTCATCCGGATTGTCCCATTGGATTTCCAGTTGTGCTGCGCGCGGCAATTTCGCAGGATGAGCCATCTAGTTTATGGCCATCGGACCCGTCACCAATTCGCACCGGGAGATCAGCGTCACCGAGCCGGTCAGCCCGGCGCTGGAGCGGGTGAAGACGATGCTCTTCAAGCCGTTCGACCTCGGCAAATGGTTCACCATCGGCTTTTGTGCGTGGCTGGCGTTTCTCGGCGAGGGTGGTGGCGGTGGTAGCGGGGGATTCAACAACGCCTTCAAAAATAATTTCAACACCAACAACAGCGGTTCGGCGGGGGACAGTCTCCGGCACGGCTATCATCAGGCGCGGGATTATGTGATGAACAATCTGGACTGGATCGTCCCGGCGGCGGCGGCGGCGGTGATTCTGATGCTGGCGCTGTGGCTTTTGATTCTGTGGTTGAGCAGCCGGGGCAAGTTCATGTTCCTGCATTGCGTGGCGCTGGACAAGGCGGAGGTGGCCGGGCCGTGGAATAAATTTGAGCGCGAGGCGAACAGCCTGTTCTGGTTCCGCCTCGTGCTGGGGTTGATCGGGATGGTCCTGATGCTCCCGATGCTGGCCGTCATCGCCGTGTTGATTGTGCGGATGGTTTTGCGCGGTGAACCGGACGCAGCCGGCATCATGATGGCGGCGGGTCTTGGGCTGGTGTTTCTACTGCTGGCGATTGTGTTCGCGCTCATCCACAAGTTCACGGAGGATTTTGTCGTGCCCATCCTGTTCCTGCGCGGCGGGAAATGCCTCGCGGCGTGGAGGGAATTCTGGGGGTTGCTGGCGGACAATGCCGGCTTGTTCACACTCTACATCCTGTTTCAAATCGTGCTGGGCATGGCGATTGGCATCATTGTCCTCGGCGCGGTGCTCATCACCTGCTGCATTGCGGGCTGTCTGATGATGATTCCCTACCTCGGCACGGTATTGTTGCTGCCGGTGCTGGTGTTCAAGCGGTCGTATCCGCTTTACTTCCTGCGACAATTCGGACCGGGCTACGATGTGTTTCCGCCCGCGCCCCCTGCCCCGCCGCTGGCAGGATTACAACCACCGCCGGGGGCGTTATAATTGGTGCATTTTAAGGCTGGACTAATGGAGTAGTCTGGCATAGTCTTGAACCCTATGACAGGACTATTAGATCTATCCACTGCCAAGCTGAAACGCATTGTTGCCTTGAAGCAACAAATCGAGCGGCTCTCGGCCAAACTACAAACCATCGCCGGCGGTTCAGCGGCGCCCGCCGCAAAACCGGGCCGGAAGAAATGGACGATGAGCGCGGCCGCGCGCCGGAAAATCTCCGTCGCCGCCAAGGCACGTTGGGCGAAAGTCCGCGCCGCGGCCAAACCGGCCAAGAAAAAGCGCACCATGAGCGCGGCCGGCCGTGCGAAAATCGCCGCCGCCGCACGGGCGCGCTGGGCGAAAGTCCGCGCCGCGAAGAACAAGTAATCCCGCACCAAGCGGGCCGGATTGAAATTGAACCGCCGGAATTTAACGGCGGCTTCATTTCGCAATTCGCGCTGTAGCGGTGCTCCATGAGCGCTTCTACGACGGTCATTGACCGTCGCTGCCACCAAACTCCAGCTACCACTGCCGGACTTTGGTATCGAATTATTTGGCGGGGCGAGACTCGGTCGAGCCAATTTAATCAGGGCTCGAGAGGACTCTCGCCCCACCGGAAACTCAAATTGACCTGCTGCCGGACTTTGCTGGTGTTTCGTCCGGTTCCGTGGTTTGTTAGGCCATGCCAAAGCCTGAGCGCGCGCCGCATCGGATCGAGTTGAACCTGCGGGAAATCGGACAGCTCTTCAACACGATGGACCCCGCGCCCTTCCCGGAAAAGGACCTGGACGGCGACGCGGAGGAGTTCATCTTGAGCTGGGTGCGGGAATTTCCGCTGGACGAGCCGGTCCTGCTCGTCGTCCATCTGAATGAATTTCCCGCCGATCAAAATCCGCAGTCGGTCATCGAGCAGGGCGTGCATCATTACTTCGCGTATCGCGCGCGGATGAACCGGATGGAGTTCAGGCGGCTGCTCAAGGATGGCCGGCAAAGCCTGCTCATCGGAATCGTTTTCCTCGCAGCCTGCCTGACGGCGAGCCACGCCATCGGCGGCGACGAGTCCGGCACGTTCCGCGGCATCGCGCGCGAAAGCCTGACCATCGCCGGCTGGGTGGCCATGTGGCGGCCGATGCAGATTTACCTCTACGACTGGTGGCCGCTGCGCCGGCGTGGCAAGCTCTACAAAAAATTAAGCCGGATGAAGGTGGAGGTGCGCAAGAAATCCTGAACGCGTGGATTTTCGGTTGCCTAAACATGCGCGGGCGCAATAGAGTTTCCAGCGGCAATGGAGTTTGCCGACCCGCAAAAGCGTGAACCGTGCGCGAATCATTCATTCCTCGCCGCCAAAACAGCATCACCAGGCAGCTCAACAAGGCAATGATGACGCCGAGCGCGCCGGTAATTCACAGCATCAGGCGCTCATTCTAGTTCGGTGCCGTGCGCAATGCGTCCGATTTGGCCGAAGCCGGTTTTGCCGGAGGAGCGACCGCTGGCGGCGGGGCTTTGAGATTCAGTTGAACGTCGTCTATGTAAAACGGGCTGTCGGGGCTGTCGGGCGTCTCTTGAATCCAAATGCCGTTGAAATTGGTTTTGCCGACCACATCCAGTTCTTCGAGCGTCACCGTAATCTCCTGCCAATTGTTCGTCAGGTCGGCGCGGGAATACGTGTCGTCCGACGGGGTCTTGCCGTCGAGCAACCCCTGCACTTGAATTTGCTGTCCGCCCTTCCCTCCATGCGCCCAAAAGCTGACGCTTTCATAAGGCGCGGAATTAAAATTGGTGTGATAAAAACAAAGCGCCTGCCAATTTGTCGCCGAACTGACGGCGATTGAATATACGCCCGAATGCACCGGCGACTGGTTGGTCAAATTGCGTGTCACCCAACTGTGATCTTCAAAACCATTTTCCAATCTGTCGGTGTAAATGACCAGGTTCGTCGCCGCAATAGCCGGAGAGAGTGGAAATACAATCGCCAAAATCAACAGACGTAAATTGTTCGTGCACATGAGATGATTTTGACGATTCGGGCCGAATCACGCAACCGCCCTTTTCAAAAGGTTTTTCACATTGCCAAGCCGGGTTATTCACAATATCTTTTTCACGGCAATGGAGTTTGCCGGCCCGCATGGGAAAACCGCCTGACGAATTCAGCGCTGATGACTCCTACGAATAAACGTTCGCAGGAGTTTTATGGACGAAAATATCTGGTTCGTCGCAGCCATCTGGATGGGGCTGGCGTTTCTCGCCAGCTTGATTTCCATCCGTGTCGGCATTTCCGTCGCACTCATCGAAATCGTGGTCGGCGTCGCGGCGGGTAACATCCACTTCGCCGGCGGCCAGCAAATATTACAAACCACGGACTGGACGAATTTTCTGGCGCTGCTCGGCAGCGGCGTTTTGACTTTTCTTGCCGGTGCGGAAATTGATCCGGTTTCGCTGCGCGCCAATCTTCGCGCAAGCATGACCATTGGCATTTTGTCTTTTGCGCTGCCGTTTATTTGCGTCTGGCTCTTCGCACAATTTGTTTTGGGCTGGCCGCTGCATCAGGCGCAAATCGCTGGCATCGCGCTCTCGACCACTTCCGTCGCGGTCGTCTACGCCGTGATGATTGAAGGTGGTTTTGGCGAAACGCCGATGGGCAAAACGATTCTGGCCGCGTGCTTCATCACGGATTTCGGGACGGTTTTGGCACTCGGCACGCTGTTTGCCGATTTCGACCGCTGGCTGCTCGTGTTTGTCGTCGTGACGGCGGCCATGCTGTGGCTCATGCCCCGGTGGACCCAGTTCATCATCACCAAGCTCGGCGCGACGCGAGTGAGCGAACCGGAGGTGAAATTCATTTTTCTCGTGCTATTTTTTCTCGGCGGACTCGCGTTCAAAGCCAAAAGCGAGGCGGTGTTGCCGGCCTATTTGCTTGGCCTTGCCCTCGCCGGCGTCTTTTTGCGCGACAAAACGCTCGTTCACCGGATGCGCAGCATCGCGTTCACCATTTTCACGCCATTTTATTTCATCAAGGCCGGACTTTTTGTTTCACTGCCGGCGATGTGGTCGGCAATCGGAATCATCGCGGTGCTGCTGGCATTGAAAATTGCGACGAAATACATCGGCGTCTGGCCGCTCACCAAGGTTTTTTACATGGGCAACCGCGAGGCCCACTACACGACACTGCTCATGTCCACCGGCCTGACGTTCGGCACGATTTCCGCGCTGTTCGGTTTGCAGAACAAAATCATTGACCAGTCGCAATACACGATTCTCGTCACCGTCGTGATTTTGAGCGCGTTCGTGCCGACACTCATCGCGCAAAAGTTTTTCCAGCCGACGATTGAAACAATGGTGGAATGGGGCAAGATTTACAGCGAACGGATCAACAGCGAGAAACCGCGCCCGCCGGCGCCAACGCGAAAGTGAGACGTTATGTTCAAAAAAATCCTGATCGGTTATGACGGTTCGAAGGGCGGCAAGGCTGCACTGCGGCAGGCCGCCGCCATTGCCCGCGAGTCCCGGACCGAAATCACCGCGCTGTGGGTGCGCGAACCGCTCCCGCGCTACACCGACCTGCCCGGCGAACCGGAAGAGGCGCAGGAAGCGGCGGACGATTACTTCAAGGAACGCCGGAAGGAAATCGAAGACGCCGCCGCACAACACGGCATTCCCATCCGCTGCGAATCGCGCCACGGCCACCCGGCCAAAATCATTTTGCGCTTCGCCGATGAAGGCGGTTACGATCTCATCGTCATCGGCCACAGTGACCATTCGGAACTTTGGGGCCGGCTGCTGGGCGACACCGCCGACCGCATCAGCGACCACGCGCATTGCAGCGTGCTGATTGT
>PLZL01000125.1 GCA_003152145.1 Limisphaerales bacterium | reverse complement strand
CGGAAAACCGCTGCGAGCCGACGACCTGGATGATGTCGCCGGCGGTGATGTGTTTCTTCGCGGCCTCGACATTGGCGGAAAACTTTTCCTTTGTCTGGTTCGACTCGAACGCGACGGACGGGATTTCGTCCGGCACGCTCACCGGCTGATGTTCGCTTGGCTGTTCGAGCAGCGAGACGAGACGCTCGATTTCGCCGACGGCATTATCGTAGGAGTCGGCGGGACTTTCAGTGTCGTCGAGAATGGCGTTGACCAGAATCGTGATGGTCTGGGCGACGCGGTCGAAGACGAGCAGTTGGTCCGCGACGAGAAAATACATCACGGGTGTCTTCAGTTCATCGTGCGGCGGGCGCGGCACGACGGGTTCGACATCGTGGATGAATTCGTAGCCGATGAAGCCGACCGCGCCGCCGGTGAAGCGCGGCAAACCCGGCACGGCCACCGCGCGGTATTTTTTCATCACGCGCTCGACGACTTCGAGGCCGTCGTGAACAGTGGGACAGGCATCCTGCCTGTCTCCATTTCTTAATTCAGAGACAGGCTGGAAGCCTGTCCCACGAGCAACGATAAAACTTTCCACGACCTTCCCGTTTTCCAAAACCTCGACGCGGTTCCCAGTTTGCTTGATGACGGCGCGCGGGTTGCAGCCGACGAACGAGTAGCGCCCGATGTGTTCGCCGCCTTCGACGGATTCAAAGAGGAACGATTCGCCCTGTCCGCTGATTTTGCGATAGGCCGAGAGCGGCGTTTCCAGATCGGCGAGGATGCGGCGCGTGACGGGAATGAGATTTCCCTGCGCAGCGAGCTTCAAAAATTCATCAAGCGACGGCGAATACATGCCGGCAGCCTAGACGATTTGGCCGGGCGGGCGCGAGCAAGTTTCGATAACCAGAGGCTGGTTGTTGGGTTGTTGATTTTGCGCCGCCAGTTCGCGGGCCTCGCGTTTGGCCGCGCGATGGATCCGCCAGATGGCGAGCAGCGTGTAAAACGCCACGGCGATGGCGTAGGCAATCATGCCCATGCCGATGGCGAACGCAACGAATCCCGCCGTTTCAGGATTGCTGAAATAAATCAGCATCACGCCAACGCCCGCCGTGAGTAGCGTGTTGCCGGCGAGGCAAAAGAGGTAAAGCGTGACGCGCGTCTCCCGCACACGCTCGACGTGCCAGCGGCGGTAAATCTCCTCGCCGAGCGAGCGCATGAGCCAGGCGGACTGGAAGTTGCGCGCGGCGACCAGCACGCTGGCGGTGGAGACGACAATCGCCGACAACGGCCATAGCGGGAGCGCGAGACAAATGGCGATGTTGAGCGGCACGCCCCATTTCCAGCCGAGCTTTTTGGCGATGGGATTGCCCTCGAGCGCGAGGTTCGGCGTGGCAATCCACGTGCTCAAAAAATCCATGCCGCGTGCAAACGCCAGCAGCGCGAGCATTAAAAAATAGTCGCGGCTGGCAAATGGAATTGTGTCATCCATAAACACCAAGTAGGGTCGGCGCAGCGCGGCGTCCCCACCAAATCATTTCTTCCCGTAAATCTGCTCCGGCGTTTCGAGTTGGGCCTCCGTCACCTTAAACGATTTCCCCGCATTTTCAACCGAGCGGAAGAAACAGGACTGGTAACCTTTGTGGCACGCCGCGCCGATTTGCCCGACCTGAATCAGCAGCGTATCGCCGTCGCAGTCGAACGCGATGTCTTTCACCGTCTGCGTGTGGCCGCTTTGCTCGCCCTTCATCCAGAATTTTTTGCGCGAGCGGCTCCAGAAATGTGTCCGGCCTGTCTCGATCGTTTTTTCGAGCGACGCGCGGTTCATCCACGCCATCATCAGCACGCGGCCGGTCTTCTGCTCCTGAATAATGGCCGGAATCAGGCCGTTCGCGTCAAACTTCAACTGGTCGTAAAAGCTCATGCCGGCAATTTACGATATGCGATTTGTGATTTACGAATCATTTCTAAATCAAAGCGACACGCATATTGCTAGTCCTCTATTTTCCAGAAGCCGGCGCGTTGGTGGGCGCAGCCGTCATGGTGGAGATGGCCGTGGTGTTGGTGGCGGCATTTTCACGCTCGATCAGATTGCGTTCCAGCCGGTTTTTGAGGTCGGCGTAAAACGCGTTGGTCACGGCGTCGAGCTGCGCGCGGGCCTCGTCGAAGAATCCAGCAGCGGTTTTGACCCGCGCGAGGTGGATCAAAACGCCTTCACGCTCGGTATCGTTGTGCGCGGTGTTGAGCGCGTTTGTCCACGCCACGAGCGCGTCGTTGGCGCGCAGCGGGCGGATGCCGTAGTAACTTTCCGCGTAATCCGTCGCGAGCGAAAAATTGTCCGGGTCGAGCCGGATGGCCTTGCGATACAGCTCCAGCGCCTTGTCGAAAACCTGCTGCTCGTTGATGCCATAAAACTCCCGCGCGTCCTTGCGGAAAAGATAAACCGTCGTCGCGAGGTTTTGATAATACACCGGCTCGGACGGGTCCAATTCAATCGCCCGTGCGTAATCGGCGAAGGCGTTTGTCAGCGATCCGTTTTCGCCGTAGTAATTGGCCAGATTGTTCCAGGCCGCCGGATTTTTCGGGTCAATTTGCGAGGCGTTTTCAAATTGCACCTTGGCCGACTCCTCGTCACCTATGTCATCGAGATAACTGCCGTAGGCCAGAAAGCCGCGCGCTGAATCCGGATGGCGCCGGAGAAAGTTGGCGTAATTTGTGCGGACCGTGTCAAGCTGCGCGCGGATGCGCTGGTTCAACGCCTCCTTCGACTCGCCCGCGCCCGCCACCACGAGTGCGTTGTTCGTCTGAATCCATTGATCCACCTCGGCCAGCGCCGCGTCGTCGTCCTCCATCAATTGCCGCAACTCCTTCTCCGCCGGGTCGTCCGGATTCACCATCGCGACCGAGACGCCGGTATTCTGCTGGATCAAATTGCTGACGGCGAACGGCTGGTTTGTCGCCAGCAGCGCACCCAAAAGTCCAACGGTCAAATCGTTCACGCTGACAACGTATCAGTCCGGCGTGCCGAGTCGAGACGCAAGCTGACATACGGTTTCACGCCACCTGACGCATCATGTTTTCGCCGCCGAACGGATTCGGCGTGCGCAGCGTGCATTCCGGGTCGTCGCGCCATTCGCCATCCACGAGGAAGCGGTAGTGGTGCGTGCCCGGCGGCAGTTGAACCGCCGTCCGCCACACGCCGCCCGCGCCTTTCTGCAAATTGATCGGACGTTCCTGCCATTGCGTAAAGTCGCCGACCAGTTGCACGCTCATCGCGTCCGGGGCCCGGAACGAAAAGGTTTGAGTGCGCCCGTTGGCGCCGCCCTTTGTGTTTGTTTTCTTTGCCATAAGTTTTTTCCTTTCCACAGGCTGCCGAAATGAAGCTTCCAGCCCGAAGACAAAGCTACACCCGAAGCGCCGACAAATCAAATGTCATCATTCATCGAACCGGCCCGTTCTCGCCGGCACAAAGGAAGGAAAGGACAGCGAGTTCAGGCGGTCCTGGCACCGCGTCCATCAAATGATGGATTGGCAGATGCGAACAAACTCGTCCGGATTGTCCGGCGTGAACGCGATGCGCTTCCAGAAGCCGGTTTTTCTCCTGACTAGTTTGTTCACGCCGGCCCAAAAAATCAACCAGCATCTCTAATATCTCGGCACATTCGAGTCTATTTCATCCGACCACGCGGTGATGCCGCCTTTGACGCTCTTGACGTATTTGAAACCCTGCTGGCGCAGAAAATTCACCGCTTTCAACGAACGCGCGCCGACTTTGCAATGCAGATAATATTGCGTATTTGGGTCCAGCTCGGTGAAGCGACTCTGCAATTCACTCAACGGCAGCAACGGCACGCCCGCGACCTTGGCGATCTCGTATTCGTCCTGCTCACGCACGTCCACGACTTCGATGTTGAGGCCCGGATTGTCGAGCGCCTTCTTCATGTCCTGCACCGTTACTTCGTCGGGATTGCCGGTGTTTTCCGGCTCGGGCACGATGCCACAGAACATTTCGTAATCAATCAGTTCCTTGATGGTCGGGTGTTCGCCACAAACGGGACACGCCGGATCGCGACGCAATTTCAATTCGCGGAACTTCATTTCGAGCGCGTTGAACAACAACAACCGTCCGACGAGCGAACTGCCCCTGCCGATGGCGAGTTTGAGAATTTCCGTCGCCTGGATGCAGCCGATGATGCCGGGCAACACGCCGAGCACGCCGCCTTCCGCGCAGCTCGGCACCATGCCCGGCGGCGGCGGTTCGGG
>PLZL01000273.1 GCA_003152145.1 Limisphaerales bacterium | reverse complement strand
CGCACGAATGGCAGAGCTGGCGCCGAAGCCTCTATCATTTCGCACCATTGCTGTTCCAAAACCCGTGAGAATTTCGCACAATTCACTGCATCCAATGAAAACAACCTGCTCCAATCCTCGCCGATCCGTTGCCATTGCCCGCACCATCAGCCAGCAAAGTCCGTCCGCAGTAACACCTGTATTGACGCACATGGATATCTGTATCCACCGACTGATTTGTTGCATGGCTTTCATTGGTTGCTCGGCTCAACTGTTCGCCGCCGAACCAGAGTTGACCGGAAGCGCGTCGGTGCCTAGCGAACCGTTGAGCCTGTGGTATTGCCAGCCGGCAGCGAGGTGGACCAACGCGCTTCCCACCCGTAATGGACGCCCCTTCGGCAACATGAGGACCAACACGTTCCAATCCACTTGGACCGAGGCGCTCCCCGTCGGCAACGGCCGCATCGGCGTGATGGTTTTTGGCGGCATCAGCCAGGAGCGGCTCCAATTGAATGAAGACACGCTCTGGGGTGGCGGACCTTATGATCCGGTCAATACCAATGCGCTCGCCGCACTTCCAGAAGTGCGCCAGTTGGTGTTTGATGGCAAATATCGCCAGGCCGGGCAGCTCATCAACCAAAAAGTCATCTCCCGTCCTTCCAGCGAGATGCCGTATGAAACGGCGGGCGATTTGATGCTCACTTTTCCCGAGGCTGCGTCTGTCGAGAATTACCGGCGCGATCTCAACCTGGATACGGCGGTGGCCGGAGTTGAATACACCGCCAACGGCACGCGGTTCACGCGCCAAGTTTTTGCCAGTCCCGTGGATCAAGTCATCGTAGTTCGGCTCACTGCCGACAAGAAGGGCGCGATTAATTTCTCCGCCAACTATCAAACACCGCAGAAAGTCACCGTTGGCACCGAAGCCGGAAACACGCTGGTGGTGCGCGGCGTCAATGGGAACGGTTCCGGGAACATCAAAGGCGCGCTGAAATTCCAGGTGCGCGCCCGGGTGCTGGCCGACGGCGGCAGCGTCACCACCACGGCTGATTCCGTCGTCGTTACCAACGCCAATTCGGCGACCATCCTCATCGCGTTGGCGACCAGCTACAAGAGTTTCGACAACGCGAGCGGTGATCCGGAAAAGATTGTCAAAGGCCAAATCGCGGCCGCCGCGCGAAAAAATTTTGACAAGCTGCTCGCCGCGCACGTCAAGGAACATCAGCGCTTGTTCCGGCGGGTTTCCCTTGATCTGGGGCACAGCGACGCGATGCAATTGCCGACCGACGAGCGCATCAAGAATTTTCACAACGGCAACGACCCGCAGTTCGCCACGCTTTATTTTCAATTCGGTCGCTACCTGTTGATCAGCTCCTCGCGTCCCGGCGGCCAGCCCGCCAATCTTCAGGGTCTCTGGAATGACAGCATGAATCCGCCCTGGCAAAGCAAATACACCATCAACATCAATACCGAAATGAACTATTGGCCGGCGGAAGAAGGCAACCTCGGCGAATGCGTTGAACCGCTCATCGCGATGATCAAAGCGTTGTCCGTGACCGGCGCGCGCACCGCCCGGGAAATGTATGGCGCACGCGGCTGGGTTGCCCATCACAACACCGACCTGTGGCGTGCCACCGGGCCGATTGACTTCGCAGATTCGGGCATGTGGCCCAGCGGCGGCGCGTGGTTGTGCGATCATCTTTGGGACCACTACGAATACACCGGCGACAAAAAATATTTAAAAGAGGTCTATCCCATTATGCGCGGTGCGGCGCAATTTTTCCTCGACACGCTCCAGGAAGACCCGACGAATCACTGGCTCGTGACCAATCCGTCCGTTTCGCCGGAGAATAGTCATCCGGGCGGGTCTGCCGTGTCCGCCGGGCCGACGATGGACTTGGAAATTTTGCGTGACCTGTTTGCGAGCACCATCAAGGCGGCGGGAATTCTCGGCGTGGACGCCAATTTCCAGAAACAAGTTGCCGCCACGCGTGACCGACTCGCGCCCATGCAAATCGGTTCGGCGGGACAGCTTCAGGAATGGCTCCAAGATTGGGATATGAAGCCCGGCGTTGATCTTCATCATCGTCACGTTTCGCATCTTTACGGACTCTATCCGAGCTGGCAGATCAACGTTTTTGACACGCCGAAACTGGCGGCGGCGGCGAAGAAATCGTTGGAGGTTCGTGGCGATGAATCCACCGGCTGGGCCACGGCCTGGCGCATCAACCTTTGGGCCCGCCTGCATGATGGTGATCACGCCTATCGGATCCTGGAATTCCTGTTGAGCCCGGGGCGCACCGCTCCCGATATGTTCGACCTTCATCCGCCGTTCCAGATTGACGGTAATTTTGGCGGCGCGGCCAGCATCACGGAAATGTTGCTCCAGAGCCGGCCCTTGGAAACGGAGGGTGCCGCGGAGAGCTTTGAAATCGACCTGCTGCCGGCGTTGCCTTCGGCTTGGCCGAATGGCAGCGTCACCGGCCTGCGGACACGGGGTGGTTTCGAAGTTGATGTGGCCTGGGCTGGCGGCAAGCTGACCAGTGTCAAAGTCAAATCGGTTGGCGGGCGCACGGCAACTGTCCGGTATGGCGACCGCACTGTGGAAATCAAACTAATGTCCGGCGCCACAGTCGAACTGGACCCCGAACTTCAACGCGTGGTAAAATCTTCGTGACACTTTCGCCATGAA
>PLZL01000278.1 GCA_003152145.1 Limisphaerales bacterium | reverse complement strand
ACACAACATCCGCATCCGCGCCGTGGTGGGACAGAGTTGATGCAGACCGGCCGCCCAAGCCGCGAACATCGGGGCGGTAAAACTTCTGGCCTTGGGATAATGGCGGACTAAGAAGAAGTCGAGACCACGCAAGGTGCGTTCGGGCGTTTCGTAGTCGCGGCCAAGCGCCCGCTGGATCGCCAGATAATCAGCCATGGACTTTTTAAAGAAACTACGCCAACCCCAACTCAGCGGAGCCGTCCGCGCACCACTGCGCCAACGCGTCGACGAGCCGGGAACTGGCGACGGTCGCAACACCTCGCTCTTGTTTTGGCCGGGAACCGGCAGTGCCACTGGCCGTAGATCCTCGACGTTCAAGCGGAGGTAGATAGCGGTTGAAAGCGTGCTGCGATGGCCAAAAATGTCACCGATGTCTTTGACCGAGGCCCCTTGCCGCAGCAATCTCAATGCGAGAGCGTGTCGCAGACAACGAAAGCCGGTGACCTTCAAGCTGACACCAGCGCTCTGACTCGCCCGTCGCAACGTTTGGGACATACCCGGAAGGCTGAGCCGTCCGATGGGGGCAAATCTGCGCAAGAAAATCCAGCGGCACGAAGCGGTGGGGCGCGCCCGGCGAAGATAGTCGGCCACGGCGGCTCCAACTTCATCGGTCAGCGGCAGCGAGAGCGGTTGCCGCGTCTTGCATTGAACAATCTGGATCGTGCGTTCGCTCCAATCAATAGCGTCCAAGGTTAGGTTAGCCACGTCCGAAGCGCGCAACCCATAGGTTGCGGCGAGCAATAGGACGGCATAGTCGCGCGCTCCAAGCGGAGTAGATCGGTCAACGCGCCGAAACAGTTGCTGCAACTCCGACCATTGCACCGGATACGGCAAATGTTCATCCCGATAGATACGAACCGTATCAATCTGCGTATGCAGCGGTCGGTCGAGGACGCCGCGCATGAACTCATAACGCAGAAATCCCCGCAGGGATCCGACGACATGTTGCATGGTGTTGCGGTTACACTGACCTGAGAAGCTGTGTAAATACCGATGCACAGTCGTCAGCGTAAGAGTTTTGATCGCCATTTTGCGGCGGTTGAAGCCAACAAACTTCAGGAAGTGCAACACACGCCGTTGATACATGTCGCGGGTGCTGTCAGCCGCTCCGCGATCCTTGCGTAGATGCTCCATAAATCGAGCCACCTCCTGCTCGGAATGGGTGAGCGTTTTGGGCCGGCCTGGCTTGAGACATCCCTATGTCTTCAAAAAGGCGATGAATCCATGCAAATCCCACGCGTAACGTGGATCGCGCCGCTGCGTGGCGAAACAGTGATGCGCCACCGCCAGATCATCTGCGGTCAACTCCGTGATGGATCGCCGTCCCCTCCGCCGAAACCATGTTGACACATGCCGAACAGCATCCAACTGGAGGTAGACGGTGTGAATCGTGTAGCCACGACTAAAAGCCCAAGGGACAAAATCATCGAGCAAGCATCCAAAAATCGGAAGCTGGCGATAATGATCGCGATCACGAGGGCGAACTTGAACGAGTGTAGTAATAGTTTTCATACCGGAAACCAGCATGACTTCCGGTAAGCACCTTCAAAAATGTAAAGTTCCCCAACGCCGAAGCATTGGGGAACTGAGTGAATCCATCTCAACTCAACACTGCGCAATGGCGGCAAGGAAATGCCCGGCGATTGGATTCAAAACGGCTGGCGGATACCGACAACGTTCACGCGGGCAAATTAAATTGTCTCCTTTCGCCACCAGCCAATCGAAATGCCCATGGTGGGGAAGGTAAGATAAGACTGGACAAATTTCCGTTTTCGGCGCGTCATTAGTCCGTTCACGTTGAATTGTTCGGGCGGGCGCATTGAAGCTTATGATTTGGACAAAAGCAAAAATGGCAATTGTGGCCGGCGTGTGTGTATTGTTGGCCGCGGGAACCACAACCATCACCATCTACAACCTGGGGAAGCCCATGCGAACCATTCAATCCGAATGGTCGGCCATCAGCGGTGACAATGGCCAATGGGTTTTCGCGGATGGCCAAATAGAGGCGCACACCACCACCGGCGACAGCATCTTGGCCTCAAGCGAGAAATACGGCGATGTCACCTTCTCAGCCATCGCCAAAACCACCAACCGTGAAGCCAGCCTTGCCTTCCGGATGCAAGATGCCGCCAGCGGCTACATCCTTAATTTTACGCCGGTGGGCTCACCGGGAGAACCCAACGGCTTCGTCCGCCTCAGAAAAAGGATTGGTAACGACGAAACCACGCTCGCAACCTATCAGGGACAAAGATTGGTCGCGACCGGCAAGTCGGCAAAAATCAAGGTCGTGGCCAAGGGTTTCTTGATTCAGGTTTTTCTAAACGGGGCAAATGTTTTAAGGGCGCACGACACGACCTTTACTAATGGTTACATTGGCTTTCGAGTTTACGGTTGGGGTGATTCCCCCTGCGACGCCACGTTTTCCCACGTGAGCTTCTAACTGCGAATTCTTAAAAGAGAAATCGTGAATACTTCCGGCGTTCACATGCAAAAGCGTCTTCAAAAATGTAAAGTTCCCCAACGCCGAAGCATTGGGGAACTGAGTGAATCCATCTCAACTCAACATTTTTGAAAACTCAACATAAGGTAATAACGGTTTTGTTGCCGGAGGATTTCTATGTTGATATTGTTTCAGACCAAAACGCGGCCACGCCAACGGAACTGCGCGCGGCGGGTTGCCTCAATTCGGCACTTGATGAGGTCTCAATTTATTTGATGAAAAAAGGTGAGCGACGTGAAATGATTAACAGCTACGATGCAGAGGCAGCGAGAGAGATAATAAAAAGAAAGACAAAGAAACCTCACACCAATGAACGCGGATTGACGCTGATAAATTTCTCACGCACACTCCGTGCATGGCAAAAAAGTCTGTTGCAAAACCAACCGCTGCTTCCTCTCGGTTGAAATCATCTTCTCTCCTCGACACCTGCGTCGTTTATTGCGGAGACAATCTGGAACAACTCGCCAACTGGCATAGACTCAACCCCCATGGGTGTTCCTAGACTGGACAAGTCAAATCGAATTATTCGCCCGCCATGAAACTGCACGCTCTTGATCTGGCCATCATCGTCACTTACTTCGTGGCCGTCATCCTCATCGGCCTCTGGGTTTCGCGGCGCGGCTCCAAGGATCTGAACTCCTATTTTCTCGGTGGCAAATCTCTGCCGTGGTATCTGCTCGGCATTTCCGACGCCTCGGGAATGTTCGACATCAGTGGCACGATGTGGCTCGTCTATATTTTATTCGTTTACGGATTGAAAAGTCTCTGGCTGCCGTGGCTCTGGCCGGTGTTCAACCAGATTTTCCTGATGATGTTCTTGAGCGCGTGGCTGCGCCGCTCAAATGTGCTGACCGGTGCGGAATGGATTCAAACGCGCTTCGGTCGCGAGCGCGGCGCGAACCTCGCGCACTTGAGTGTCGTCTTTTTTGCGCTCGTCAATGTCGTCGGGATGCTGGCCTACGCGTTCAAGGGCATCGGCAAATTCGCGTCCGTGATGTTGCCGTGGCACTTCACGAGCAACACCACCGGGATATTCAACGACGCCAACATTTATGCCCTGATCATCATGGGGCTGACGTCGCTTTACGCCATCAAAGGCGGCATGATCAGCGTCGTCATCACCGAGGTCATGCAGTTCACGATTCTAACGGTGACTTCGATTGCGATTGGCATCATATCGGTTTGGAAAGTGTCGCCAGAAATGATTCACAAGGCCATTCCCGCCGGCTGGCTAAATCCGTTCTTTGGCTGGAAACTTGATTTGAACTGGACGGGAGTCCTCGACCAAGTCAACGCGGCCATACAATCGGACGGCAACGAATTCTTCAGCATCATTTTTGGCCTGATGTTTTTCAAAGGCGTCCTCGCCAGCCTCGCCGGGCCTGCGCCGAACTACGATATGCAGCGCATCCTCGCCACGCGCAACCCGCGCGAAGCCGGCATGATGAACGGCATGGTCAATGTCGTTTTATATTTTCCACGTTACCTCATGATCACCGGCATCACGATTCTGGCGCTGGCGTTTTGCATGACGGACTTACGCGCGATGGCCAGGCCGGATTTTGAACTGCTGCTGCCGACTGTTTTGCGCGATTACATTCCGGCGGGCGTCCTCGGCTTGCTGCTCGCCGGTTTGCTCGCGGCGCTCATGTCGAACTTCGCCGCCACGCTCAACGCCGCGCCCGCTTACATCGTCAACGACATCTACAAACGCTTTTTCAATCCGAACATGGCACCGAAAGCGCAGGTTCAATGGAGCCGCATCGCGTCGCTCGGCGTGCTGGCCGTCGGCGTGCTTTTCGGCGCGCTCACAACGAGCATCACGGAAGTGATGATGTGGATTGTGGGCGGGCTTTACGGCGGCTACGTCATGGCCAACGTGCTGAAATGGTATTGGTGGCGCTTCAACGGCTACGGTTATTTCTGGGGCATGATGGCCGGGCTTTTGAGCGCTATGTTCGTGCCGTCCCTCGCCTCACTACTGCATTTCCACGTCGCCAACACGCTGTATTTATTTCCGGTCATCCTCGGCTGCTCCGTGACCGGCTGCCTGCTCGGCACATTTCTCACGAAGCCGGATGACGATGCGGTTCTGAAGAAATTCTACCAGACCGTGAATCCGTGGGGCGCGTGGGGGCCAATCCGCGAAAAGGTGATGAAGGAAAATCCTTCCTTCCGTCCCAACCCGGATTTTACGAAAGACGCCGTGAATGTCGCCGTCGGCATCGTCTGGCAATTATGCCTCACCGCGCTGCCGATTTACCTCGTGCTGCGCGAATGGTCGTGGGTTGGCGGCATCGCAATCACACTAGCAATCACGTCGGTATTCTTGAAATTCAACTGGTATGACAAGCTCGAGAAAGCATCTGCTACAGATGAAAACGACCATCGCAAATCCGCCGCCAACTAAATGATGATTGATCAATGAAAAATTTTATTCTGATCTCCGCGGCATTGCTCGGATTGCTTGCTGCCATCAATGTCCGTGCTGAATCGCAGCTTCAAAATTTCATCACCGCGCGCGGCGACCAGTTGTTCGACGGCGAAAAACCATTTCGATTCATTTCCTTCGACATCCCGAACCTGCTTTTGATCGAGGACAATTTTCCGTTCGCCGAAAAAAATCCATGGCGGCTGCCCGATCAGTTTGAAATCACCGACGCGCTCGCCACCGTCCGGCAGATGGGCGGAACAATCGTGCGCACCTACGCCATTTCAGTGCGGCGCACCGATGACGCGCCGAATCAGCCCAAGCACGTTCTCGCGCCCGGCAAGTTCAGCGAAGAAGCGTTTGTTGCGCTCGACCGCGTGTTGCAGACCGCCAACGAACAAGGCGTGCGCCTGATTATTCCGCTCGTGGACAACTGGCCGTGGATGGGCGGCCGCGCCGAATACGCCGGCTGGCGCGGCAAAACCAAAAACGATTTCTGGACCGATCCGCAGATCACCGCCGACTTCAAGGAGACGATTCGATTCATCCTCACGCGCACGAACACGTTGACCGGCGTGCGTTATTGCGATGACAAATCCGTTTTGTGCTGGGAAACCGGCAACGAACTTCAATGCCCCGCCGCATGGACGCGCGAGATCGCTGCTTACATCAAGAGTCTCGACACGAATCACCTCGTCATGGACGGCGACGCCAGCGGGTTGCGTCCTGCGTCGCTCGCCGTGTCTGAAGTGGATATCGTCACCACGCATCACTATCCCGGCTCGCGGAAATCATTCGCCCAGTCCATCCGCGAGAATTGGGAAATCGCAAAAGGAAAAAAACCTTACGTTGTCGGCGAATTTGGTTTTTCCAGCACCGCACAAATGACCGACGCGATGCAGGCAATTTCCGGCAGCGGCGCGTCCGGCGGCCTGTTGTGGAGTCTGCGTTTCCGCGACCGCGACGGCGGCTTCTACTGGCACAGCGAGCCTGCGGGCGGAAATGTTTTCAAGGCGTTTCACTGGCCGGGTTCGTCCATCGGCGATGCGTATGACGAAACCAAACTTATGGCGCTGGTTCGCGGCAACGCCTTCGCCATTCGCGGACTGACGCCGCCGCCGATTCCAATTCCCGCGCCGCCGAAACTTTTGCCCATCACCGATGCCGCCGCGATTTCATGGCAAGGCTCGGTCGGTGCAAGCAGCTACAATGTTGAACGCGCGGCGAAAAGCGACGCCGACTGGCAAATCATTTCCACCAATGTTGACGAGGCGTTCACGCAATATCGCCCGCAGTTCGCCGACGAAAATGTTCCGGCGGGCAAATGGTTTTATCGTGTCCGCGCGAAAAATGATTCAGGAATTTCCGAGCCGTCAAATGTCGTCGGCCCGGTGAAAGTCCCGCAGGTGACATTTGTGGACGAACTGGCCGACTTGAAGAAAACGAGCGCCGTGCAAGGCAACCTGGCAATCACCATGCGCGACAGTCGCAAGGCCAAGGAAGACGCACAACGCGCGGCGGGAAATGCCGGCGACGCGCTGACTTATGAGCTTCCGAATTCGGTGGAAGGCTTTCGCGTCTTCGCATTTTTTCCAAAAGATGTCGCGGATTTGAAATTTTCCATTTCGGCGGACGGCCGGAATGTTCAGGAAGTAAAAGCCAGCAAGGAAATTTATTTTGACGGCGCAGGCGATTACGGTTACTGGAAACCCGTGCTTTACCACGCGGAAAAAATCGAGGCTGGCGGAACATTTCTGAAAATAGAACTGACCGGCGAAACACAAATCGGGCGCGTGGAAATCGTTCACGCGCCGGGGAAACATTAAGCAGCCGTTTTCAATGGACTCAACAGAGTTGAAAGATTTTTCCCGCCGCGCCGGCGACCAATTGTTCGGCCGCATCCTGCCGTTCTGGTGCGGTCCGGCGGTGGATCACCAGCAAGGCGGCTGGATGGGCTGGTTGTCGAACGACCTCAAGCCCGACCGTTCGCAGCCGAAAGGCCTTATCGTGAACAGCCGGATTTTGTGGGTGTTTTCCGCCGTCCATCGCGCGCGACCGGGAAAACTTTTTCAAGAAATGGCCGGCCGCGCGTTTGATTTCGTGACGAACAGATTCTGGGACGCGGAACATGGCGGCGCGTTCTGGCGGCTGGATGATTCTGGCAAAGTGATTGATGATTCCAAAAAAATATACGGCCAGGCGTTTTACATTTACGCGCTGACAGAATTTCACCGCGCCTTCGGCAGTCCGGTGGCGCTCGAACGCGCGCAGGAATTGTTTGAATTGATTGAACGCCACGCGCACGACGCGAAGTTCGGCGGCTACGTCGAGGTTTGCAACCGCGGCTGGTCGGAAGCCGGCGCGGACGCGCGCTTGAGCGACAAGGACATGAACGAGAAGAAGTCCATGAACAACCACCTGCACGTTCTCGAAGCCTGCACGAACTTGTTTCGTGCCTGGCCGGAGTTGCGCGTGGCGAAACGGCTGCGCGAGCTGATTCAACTTTTTCTGACGCGAATCCTCGACGCGCGCACGAAGCATCTGCATCACTTTTTTGACGAACAATGGCAGGTGCGCTCGAATACTTACACGTTCGGCCACGACATCGAGGCAAGCTGGCTGCTGTGCGAGGCGGCGGAGGAACTCGGCGATTCGAAATTGCTGGAGCGAGTCCGCGTCGTCGCGGTGCAGATGGCCGACGTCGTGCTGGACGAGGGCGTCGCCGGCGACGGCGGATTGTGTTACGAAGGCAAGGGCGGAAAAATAATTGACCACGGAAAAGAATGCTGGCCCCAAGCCGAGGCAGTGGTTGGATTTCTCAACGCATTTCAAATCTCCGGCGACAAACAATTTCTCATCGCCGCGCGCCGCGTCTGGAATTACATCGAGAAAAATCTCATTGACCGCGTTCACGGCGAATGGTTCTGGCGCATCAACCCGAACGGCCGGCCTGACCAAAAATTGCCGAAGGTCAGCGAATGGAAAGGCCCGTATCACGCCACCCGCGCGTGTCTGGAAACGATGCGCCGGTTGAATCGAAATTTCGGCCATTGAATGATTTTACGAACAATATCGCGCGGCGGGTAAGCGATTTTGCCGACATGACCAATTGCCCGAATCCGTTATCCTTTTTATCATCATGAATAAATTAACAGCCATTCTTCTAACGCTGGCAGCTTTTGCCGACGTCAATCTTCACGCGCAAAAATTTCCAAATCTCGCCCTCACGCCGCCGATGGGTTGGAACAGTTGGAACAAATTTGCGGGCAACATCAACGAAGATTTAATCCGCCAGACCGCCGACGCGATGGCGACCAACGGCATGAGGGACGCCGGCTACGTTTATGTCGTGGTGGACGATTGCTGGGAGGCGATGCAGCGCGACAAGCTGGGAAACATCGTCGCCGACCCGAAGAAATTTCCGAGCGGCATGAAGGCGCTCGGCGATTACCTGCACGCGAAGGGATTTAAGTTTGGCATTCATAATTGCGCCGGAACCAAAACCTGCGCGGGCTTTCCCGGCGGACGCGGGCATGAATTTCAGGACGCGCTGACCTATGCCTCATGGGGCGTGGATTTTTTGAAATACGACTGGTGTGAACATGGCACGGCCAACTCCCAGGAAACTTACAAGACGATGCGCGACGGGCTGGCCACCGCCGGACGCCCGATTGTGTTCAGCCTCTGCGAATGGGGCGACACGAAGCCGTGGCTCTGGGCCAAGGACATCGGTCATCTCTGGCGCACGACCGGCGACATCTACAATTGTTTCGACTGTGTTTATGATAACGGCACCTGGAAATCGTGGGGCGTGATGCAGATTCTCGATATGCAGAACGGCCTGCGCGAATACGCCGGGCCGGGGCATTGGAACGATCCCGACATGCTTGAAGTCGGCAACGGAATGGTCGCCAATGAAGATCGCGCGCACTTCGCCATGTGGTGCATGCTGGCCGCGCCGCTGATCGCCGGAAACGACATGAATAACATGAGCGCCGAGACGCGCGAAATTCTGACGAACCCGGAAGCCATCGCGGTGGATCAGGACAAGCTCGGCATTCAGGGACTCAAATACTCCGCCAAGGACGGCGTGGAAATCTGGTTCAAGCCGCTGGCCGATGGCGATTGGGTGATGTGCGTGTTGAACCGCAGCACCAACGCGAAAAATGTCACGTTCGATTGGAAGAGCGAAAAAGTGAATGACACGTTTGCCAAACACGACGCGAATTTTTCCACGACAACTTACAGCCTGCGTAACTTGTGGACGAAAAAAGAAGCCGGCACGACGAAAGAAACGCTCGCGGCTGAAATTCCCGGCCACGACGTGCTCATGCTCCGTTTGGGAAATCTGAACGCCGCTTCCGCGACGCCCGCGCAACCGCAAAAAATCATCCGCATCAAAGCCGGGGTGACTGTGCCGTTCACTGATGCCGACGGCAACGTCTGGTTGCCCGACCAGGGTTTTGCCGACGGCGAAACGGAGCAGCGCGATGAAAACCTGCCCATCGCCAACACGAAAAATCCCGCGCTTTACCGCACCGAGCGTTGGGGAATGACCTCGTTTTCATATCCGTTGCCCAACGGAAAATACACGGTGAAACTGCACTTCGCGGAAACTTATGAAGAACTGAACACGCCCGGCACACGCGTGTTTTCCTACAACGTCGCCGGACATGAGTTCAAGGATTTTGACGTGTTCGTGAAATCCGGCGGGCTGCAACACGCCTACGTCGAGAGCGTCCCGGTGGACATCACCGGCGGCAAGCTCGACATCACGTTCACGGCCAACGTCCAGAATCCAGAAATCAACGGCATTGAAATAATTCCAACTCCGTGAAGATCAATGCTTCAAGCGAACGCTGACAACTTTTTATTCGCATCGGCGATGACGGCGAGCGTGCCGGTGTCCGTGTCGAAAATGGAGTTCAGCCCCTGCGGTTCGCTGAACGGGTCGCCCATCAGGGCGGCGGCGGATTTCATGTCGCCGCCGGCGCGGCCTTCGCCGCCCCACGCCCAGAAGTTCGCGCCTTGCAACGCGCGTCCGGCATTGCAGGATTCCACGACCTGCCCGAACATCCGGCGGAAATAATCATCGCGCGCCGCCGTGGGCGTGCCGGGTTCATGTTTTTCGTGGTCGCGCGGCAGGCCGAATTCTTCCAGCACCAGCGGCTTGTGCAGCGTGTCGGTCGCCAGGACGGTGTGTTGTTCGACATGTTCCCTGGCCCGGCCCGCCGCCGCTTCGTATTCCGGCGACAGTTGGGGGTCTTTAAGCCAGCCCCAGTTCTTCAGCCACATATGCACGGTCACATAATCAATCGCTGGAGTTTTGTGCGATGCGAGAAAAATATCAGCCTTGTCCAGACAACCATGAATGCCCTCCGAGCCGGTGCAGACGAGATGATTCGGATCGTGGTCATGGATGAACCGCGCCGTCGCGTCCACCCAATCGCAAAACGCCGGCACAGCCGTCGCGACGGGACGCGGTTCGTTGGCGAGCTCCCAAGTCATGATCGCCGGGTCGTCGCGGTAAATGCGGCCATTGATCGTGTTGCGGCGGTTGATGAGGCCGGCGATGTAATCAAGATAAAGCTGGTTGGCGGCGGGCAAGGTGTAGAGCCGCGCGGAAAATTTCATGAACCCGCTCCAATCGCCCCGGCCAATCAACGGCCGGTCCGGGTCGGGAATCGTCTCGCCGGTCGCCCAGCGGACGTATTGCGCGAAACCGCCCGACCACTGCCAGTAGTTCGACACGAAAAGAATTCCGCGCATGTTGCGTTTGGCCATTTCAGCGAGGCAAAAATCCAGACCCTCAAGCAGGTCCTCGTCCAAATCGCGCGCGTTGCGCGTGATGCCGCGCGAAATCGCGCCGCCCAGCGGCGATGTTTCCGAACCCGCGAGCAGGCGAAGGTTCGTCACGCCAATCGCCTGCAAGCGATCCAGTTCCCGGATCATCCGCCTGCGGCCACCGCTTAATTTGGCGTCCGAGAGATAGCAGCCATACCAAAGATTGGTGCCGACAAAAAAATACGGACGACCGCCCAATTCAAAACGCCCGTTGCGGACGGCCACAAAATTGCGCGCGCTTTTGCCGCCGGCGGCGGATTTGTTTTGCAGGCCGTGACAGCCGGTCACAATCGCTGGCAGCGCCAGCGCGGCGGTCTTGATGAAGACCCGGCGGGAGGTTTGTCGACGGCTCATAATTGTTTTGCGCGCCAGGCCGCTGAATTCTTTCCAGCATGATTTAAGCTGGCGCGGCAAAAGTGTGGACGCTACGCGGCGGGAAAGGCAACTTTTTTCACCTTCTGTCGGCGCTGCGCTACTCCGATGCCATCGGTGACGGCATTTCCAACTTTTAATTTTCCAGCGAACTCTCCAGAATGACCGAATCAAATGACCAAAGCCACGTTTGCCAAAAAACTGAAACAGCTTCAGCAATCGCACGCGCAACTCATCCGGCGCAGGAACCGTCCGCAAAAAAACGGCAACGGCATTTTTGACCGTTACGAAAATCCGGTGCTGACCGCCGAACACGTGCCGCTGACGTGGCGTTATGATTTTGATTTCACGGGCAATCCACATCTGCTGACGCGGCTTGGCATCAACGCGGTTTTCAACGTCGGCGCGATGGAATGGAACGGGAACATCGTTTTGATGGCGCGTGTCGAGGGCTGGGATCGCAAGTCATTTTTCGCCGTCGCGGAAAGCAGGAACGGCGTGGATAATTTTCAGTTCCGGGATTACCCGGTGCGGATGCCGGAACTCGAAGCAGCGGAAACAAATCTTTACGACATGAGGCTCGTGCGCCACGAGGACGGCTGGATTTATGGGCTGTTCTGTGCCGAGCGGCACGATGACTCGAAGCCGCACGATTTGTCGGCGGCCATCGCCCGCTGCGGGATTGCGCGCACGAAAGATTTGGTGAAATGGGAGCGCCTGCCGGACTTGAAAACACCCGCGCTGCACCAGCGCAACTGCGTTTTGCATCCGGAATTTGTGAACGGCAAATACGCTTTTTACACGCGCCCGATGAATGATTTTGCCGCGGCGGGTTCGGGCGACGGCATCGGCTGGGGACTCGTGGATGACATCACCNNCCCGCGCCGATCAAAACCGAAAAGGGCTGGCTGCATCTTGCGCACGGCGTCCGCAACACGGCGGCGGGAATGCGTTATGTGCTTTACGTTTTTCTGTGTGACTTGAACGTTCCGTCAAAACTGCTCAAAGCGCCGGGCGGCTATTTCATGGCCCCGGAAAATGACGAGCGCGTCGGCGACGTTTCCAACGTGGTGTTCGCCAACGGCTGGGTGGCGCGCAAAAATGGCGACGTTTTTATTTATTACGGCTCGTCCGACACACGCACGCACGTCACAACGACGACGGTGGAAAAACTTTTGGATTATGTCACAAATACGCCGTCGGACGCGCGGCGCTCGAAGCTGTGCGTGGACCAACGCTGTGAACTCATTGCCAAAAATCTACGCCGGAGAGCCGCACGTTGATTTTAAAAGAACAATAGCATGAAAACTCATATCCTCGCCAGAATGTTGCTGCTGGCCGCGCTCGCAATGCGCGCGGCTGACCAGTCGGGCAATTACAACGTGCTGGACTACGGTGCAAAAGGCGACGGCACAAACGATGACACCGCCGCGATTCAACAGGCGGTGGATGCCTGCGCGGCGAACGGCGGCGGCCAGGTGATTTTGCCAGGCGGAAAAACTTTTCTGACGGGCGCAATCACATTGGGCAGCGGCGTGGATTTTCACTTGTCGCGCGGTGCGGTTTTAAAAGGCAGTTCGCGCTGGCAGGATTATGGGGAGGCCGGGGCATTATTGTTTGCGAAAGTTGCGACGGGCGTTTCCATTTCTGGCGACGGCGTGCTTGATGGCAATGACAAGGCCGTGTGGCAAAAACTTGCCGATGAACAAGCGGGCGGCGACGTGAACAAGGCGGGCTGGTGGCCGCAATCTTTCTGCGGCGTCTGGTGGCCTTTTGGCCGGAGCGCGACGGACAAGACGCTCGCCGCCGGGCGACCGATGGTAATTATTTTGGTCGGCTGCAAACAAGTGCGCGTGCGCGACCTCACGATCCGCAACGCGCCGAGCTGGACGTTTCATCCGGTCGGCTGCGACGACGTGGTGATTGATTCAATCAGCATTCTCAACGACTGGAACGTGCCCAACAACGACGGCATTGACCTCGACCACTGCCGCAACGTGCGTGTGGCGAACTGCCACATTGACACGGCGGACGACGGGATCGTGCTGAAAAACACGCCGAACTTTGCCGGCTACGGCCGCAGCGAAAACATCACCGTCACCGGCTGCACTATCGCCTCGCGCAGTTGCGCGCTGAAACTGGACGAGGCTTACGCGCCGCCGGGAATCCGCAATGTGGTTTTCGATGCGTGCGTCATTTTCCGTAGCAATCGCGGGCTGTGCATTCAAAGCCGCGACGAGGGCGATATTGAAAATGTTCTGTTCTCGAACATCACCATTGAAACGCAGTTGCAGCCGAGCAAATGGTGGGGCGCGGGCGAGCCGATTCATATCAGCCATCTGCCGCGCAATCCAGACACGAAGCTCGGACACGTCCGACAAATCCGGTTCAGCAACATTCTTTGCAAGGGCGAGAGCGGCATTTACATCCATGGCTGCGCCGCCCAACCTGTCGAGGATCTGGTTTTCGACAATGTTCGCGTGGAAGTCGGCAAAGCCACCGAAGTGCCCGGCGGATTTTATGACGACCGTCCGATTGGGTCGGCTTCATCCGGCGGACAGTTTGCCGGCATTTACACCAACACCATCGCTGGAATTTTTGCGCGGGATGTGAACGGATTGACGTTGCGGAACACGCAAGTCGTCTGGGATGAACCGAAGAACAGCATTTACGGGGAAGCGTTGGATCAGGCCGAAATTCAAAACCTCGTCCTCGAACATGACTCGTTTACTTCCACTTCCTCGGCCAAATAAAATCATTTCGGCTGAATCTGGATTGAGTGTGTCACCGGCACGAAAGCCGTGGCGATGGCATCGGCCAGCGGTTGGCGGGCTTTCTCGGTCAAGGCCGCGGTGGCATCGGCGTCAGCCTGGCCTTCCGGTCCGTGGAAAAGTTCCTTGATCTGCCGCGTCTCGTATTTTTGTTTTGCGGCGACGGCGGCATCCACTTTGGCGAATGCGGCAGAAAACGGATTCACCGCAAAATCCTCCGCGAGATTCACGCCGGCGGCGAGTTGCGCAGCGGAATAGTCACGTGTTTCATCGCCCCAAGTTACGGCATAATTTTGCGCCGTGCCGCCGGTGACCATCAATTTTAACCGGTTTAATTCGGCGTTAAACGGCACGAGCGTCATGCCGGAGCGGATGGAATTATCCTTGTCCAAAGCCCCGGTTGCGCAGAATGGATAACGACCGCTGGTGATGGTCAGCGTGTTGTTGGTGAAGCTGTCCACCGTGTGAGCGGAGCTTGCGGTGGCTTTGCCGGAGCCGAGATCCACCGTGAACGTGCCGAGGTTCCCGTCGAGTCCCATCGCTTTCAAAAAGGCGTAGGCCATGATGACGTGCCCGGCCCAGTCGGGATGCACGCCATCTTTGCCGGACACGGCGTAGTCCGCGCCGTATTTCTGATGCGCGGTGAAACCGGCCGTAAACATTAGCCAGAACACATCGGCAAATTTAATTTTTTCCTGCGCGGCGATTTCAATGTCCATATTGCGCAATTGGCATAGGTTCAGATTCAATATCTCCACAGGAACGTTGGTGTCGGGTGCCCAAGGCGGAACTTTGCCGACGCAGCCGGGCGAACCAAGCACGACCCGGTCACCAGATGCCTTCAACGAAGACGCAACGGCCGTGTAGTTATTGCTATACCACAGGCCATGAGCTTCGGTATAAGCACCGTAACAATGATCGTTCATGCCGTAGCACAGCGTGGCGATGGTCGGCTGGAAGCGCAGGCAATCATTCGTCATGCGATGCAAAAAGCCTTCGGCGGTCTCGCCGCTCCAGCCAAACTGGCGCGCGGTGATTTTCAAGTCCGGCACGCAGACGGTGAGATAGGTCTCGATGATGCGCGAATACATCTTCTGCTCGGTGATGGAGTCACCGATGATGGCAAGCCGGTCGCCGGGTTGGAGCAGCAAACCGGTGAGGGCCGGCGCCTTCACCGGCTCAAACTTCGCGAAAGACGCATCGCCCGGCTTCGGCTCGAAATCAGCGGCGGGCAGGTTCGCCGCACAGAACACAGCAAAAACGGCGGCCAGCAAACCGACACGCTGAAATTTCGGAAACGCAAGGTTCATGAGTGATCAATCTGAATTACAGCAGGAACGGACGTCAAGCTGCAAGTCGTCCTCTGCTTATCGTGGTCGCACGCGGTTCACGGCAGCCAGACTGCCCGCCAGAATTTTACGCCGGCAGAAATGTTATTGGTCACGTTCCACGTCGCGCCTGAAAGGGTGACGGTAGCGTTGGAATTCCACGAAACCAGATTCGTCGAGATCTGGATTTGATACGGCACGCCGGTCTGGCCTTGCAGTTGGAAGATGAATTGGCCGCCGGTTGCGGCGATGGTCTGAACCTTGGGCGCGGCGGGCGCGAAGGTGAAGAGCGTCAGTGAATACGGCGGGAACGTGGTCGTGAAGTTGGTGCTGGCACTGGCAAAGAAGTTGGTGGCGATGTCCTGCGCCCCGGGAATGATGGAATTGGTGCGCGTGGCTTCGTCCTGCGCGATGCCGAAGGAACGCACCGTGGCCGATGACCACGGGAAAAAGTTGGTGAGCGTGATCTGCGCGGCCAGATTCGCGGTGCTGTCCTTGTTGATGACGACGAGGGCGAGGGCGCCGTCCGCTTTGCGCGCGGCATAACTTGAGAGCAAAAAATAATCGCTTGTAGAATTCAGCACGGTGTCGCCGGGGCGCGCGAAAAATTGCATGAGCTTGAAGGTGTAAAAAACCGGATGGCGCGTGTTCAGGCCGTTGATGACGCCTAGGTCGCCATAGGTGCGCCAGCCGTAAACATTGGAACCAAAGTAGCCGCCGGTGTCGGTGCCGTTGCGAAAATCCCACCAGATAAAGCCATTGAATTCCGTCTTCATCAACTGCGCCAGGCTGTCGGCGAGGTAAAGGCCGTTGACGATGCTGGTGGATTGTTTGCCTTGCGCGCCGGCATCACTGTTGTTTTCAGTGCAAAGCAACTCGATGTTTGTTCCCGCCGGGCCAAAGTAATCTGTGATTTGTTGCCGCAGGTCGGCCGCATCCCCGGCCCAGTTGCCGGTGGAAGCCAGCAGTTGTGCGTCGTTGTCCGGCGACGCGGCAGGATTGTTCGGATCCGTCCATTCGGGATAAACATGGTGAATGAGAAAATCCGGCGTGACGCCGAGCGATTTCAATGTGGACAGCAAGATCGGCGTCCAACCGTAGTTGGTCGTGCCGGTGCGCGGGTTGACGGCAAAATGCGTGGCGTTGTTGGAGGCGTTGTTTTCGCCGGGCACGGCCACCACGCCGATATGAATGTTGGTATCCGCCTGCTTCATCAGCGCGATGTAGTTTTTGGCCAGATTGGCATAGGTGTAGGGGTCGTGCGGCAGGTGGTTGGAGTCGGTTTCCCAGGTGCCGTAGCATTCGTTGCCGATTTCCCAATATTTGTAGCCAAGATGGTTTGTGACGTTGGCCGAGCGCACCCACGCGGCGGCTTCATTGCTGGTGCCGGTGCCGTAATTGACCGTGATCATCGCCTGCACGCCCGCGTTGGTGGCGATGTGGACGAAGTTGTTGAAAGCAGTGCCCCACGCCCAGGTGTTGTTGAGCGATTTGCCGGTCGCCCAATGATATTCATCCGAGAGCGAGCCGCCGGGAAAACGCAGGATGAGCGTGCCGAGTTCGCTCAAGGCGTTGGCAGTGTAAGTGGTGTCGAAATAACCGTCCCAGACGGCGGTGTTCAAGCCAAACCAGCGCGCGTCGGCGGCGCGGAGCGTCTGGCTGGCGTTGACGCTGATGTGAATGGGCGACGGCGTGGTGGCCGCAAGGTTCACGTCGTCCAGGGAAAATGTGTTGGTCGCGCCGAAAGCAGTCAGTTGAAAATTCAGCCGGTTGAGATTGGTGACGCCTGCGACCCCGAGCGTGCTGAACGGAAGATTGAATTGCTGCCAGTTGTTCGTGGGCAGCGGGGGCAGCTCATAGTTTGTCCCGCTGCTCGCACCAAACTGAAGAAACACTCGAACAACCTGCCCGCCGGTGGCACCGCCGTTCGCCCAGAACGTCAGGTTCGTATAAGGCGCGGGATTAAAATCCGGGTGCCAGAACGAGATGCCCTGCCAATTCGTGCCGCCGAAGCTGATGGCATAGGTGCCTGAATGAACCGGCGACGTGCTGCTGAAATTATTCGCGCCCCAGCTCCAGTTCTGGAAGCCGTTGTTCAACTGGTCAGAGTAGATGGAGAAATTGGTCTGGGCGTGCAATCCCACGACCGACAAGCAACACACGAAGACAGACAACCATTCTCCCGGGCGGCAAAAAAATCTCATGATTGGATTATAATCGAATACCGGACAAATAAAAGGGCACCGACCTTAAATATCGGTGCCCTTGATGAGCCGTTCAGACTTGTCCGGTTATTTTGACAACTGGAAGAAACCTGCATTGCCAGCGGGCAGGCTGGCGGCGGGAATGGCGCCGAGGGTGTTGGTTCCGGTGCCGTCAACATAGGTGTAAGTCACCCCCGCATTGCTCCAACTGCTCAACAAATTGCTGGAGGATTGCACGCCCCAACCGCCCGCTGTCGTATTCCACATAATCCAATAGGCGGTGCCATTCGGCTGCCAGATCGCCCGATTGGCGGCATCCATGTAGTATTCAGCAACTTGCCAGGCGTAATTGGCGGCCAGCCCGGGGCCGCTGAAACTGTCATTGTAGACGACACCACTCACATTATTGGTCACCAAAACCTGGGTGAAGGTGGCACTCAAGCTATTATTATTTGTATTGCCATTCTTATAGACACCAAACTGAACCATCGAAGTGGTCGGGGTAAAGTTGCCCGTATAATTCGGGTCGTTGAAAAAGTCCGGCAGTGTGAAACTGTTCACGGAACCGTCCGCCGCCACGATGCTGCCGTGCGTATTGTCACTGAAGTTTAACGACCAGGTTCCATTGGCGCTCGCCATGCTGGGGAAGTTAAACCGAATTATGTTTGTCGCATTGGCGTTCGGCGAATTGGTCTTCCATTCAAGAATGGCAACCACTCCGTGGCCGAGACTATAACTATTATTAGTAGTGATTACTGAATTGTTGGTAATGTAAGTCACCGCGTTCGTTATGGCTGCGTTTTGAACACGCATGCCGAGATAGTCCAACATGTTGTAAGGAGCCCCGCTATAGGTTTGATTATAGGCAAAGGCGCTTGAAAAGGCGGTGATTGAGTTCGCCATTGCACAGGTAAACGTGGGCGTCAAATCCTGCACCTGCGGATGCAGGAGCGGTGGGTGTGCTGCTGAAAGATGATGCCGGCGCGGGAAAGTTAGTGAGGGTGAAAGAATAGGTCGCCGGGGTCTGCCCGATCCAGAAACAGTCTGCAACTGAATTGTTGGTGGATGGCGAGGTGATACCCTCCTGATCGTTTGGATTGCTCGTTCCATCCCCATCCAAAGTCATTTGCACGCCACCCGGAGTGCCTGGCGTCAAGCCGATAATTTTCGCATGCGTCACAGGATTCCAAACCTGAATGTTGTCAATGTGAAAAGTGAAGGGATTCGCCCCGGCAGGGCTCCCAGTGTTCCCCGGAGTGGATTGAATCGCAAACCCTGCGGCGTTGTTGACGCCGGAGGCTGCACAAGGCCAGTCATAGTGAGTCCATTTTCCAATCATACCCGCATTAAATGAGACGGCTCCGATCCAAACCCAATTATAAGGTGAGGAACCATTGGCTACAAACATCTGGAAGCCGCCATATGTATTTGTCGTGCTCGGGGTAACGCCATCATAATAGACATCAAATCCAACCGATTGGAACAGGGAAGGATTAAAACCCATGTTAAGCTGCCCACCCTGATAGCTGCCTGTGGTGGGTTGAAACTCCACTGAACCGGCCGGAGTGATGCTGGTCGGCCCAGCACCGGTCACCGGATTGTAATAGGGCGCGTCCTGGGTGCTGTCCCAAGTGGCGGCCATGCCATTGTTTTGCCAGTTCACGCTGCCGCTGTTGGTAAAGCACGACAGCACCGCCGGGTTGGGCACCGGCACAACGGTCACATTGCCAATATAAATTGTTACCGGGCCGGAATAGGTTCCGCCCTGCAACTGGAGTTGAAGATGCGCCACGTTATTCGTCATGCCGGGAACGGAAAACGTATAGGTCACCCACGAATTGGCCGCCGGCGGATAAATGGTGCCATACCCGGCGCTGGTCCAACTGTAGCTGGCATCGCGAAAAGCCAATTGCTTATTACCGTAGCCGCCGGAGCCGCCGGTGCCGGTTGTGCCGGAGCCGGAATCAACCATCATTTGAACGGTGACTTGCAAATACTGGCGTGGAGTGAAAGACACGTTAAAGGCCGGGTCAAACTCGTTGGTCGTGCCGCCAGCAATCACCCCCTTGATACAGCCGCCGCCGTTGGGGCCGCCGGTTGCCTGCCAAGTATAGGTTGCATAACCAGCAGGTCCTCCGTCATAAAAGGCGGGCGACTGACTGGTGTCATTGCTAAGTATGATCGGCGATTGGGCCTGGCACAAGCTGGCGGAGCCGGCCAGCGTCAGGGCGGCTGCCAGTGAAGGAATCCAACGCTGCATTTTTATTTTTATTTTCATATTACTTGGGGGGGTTATTGTGAGAACTTGATCCGGTTTTGTTTTACGAGAGAAAAGGAATCATCGCGTTGCCCGCAGCAGAGCGCGTTGCCTGCCAATGGCTGGAGATCAATGCTTTATCGCACATTTGTCGGATGGATTTACTGAACTCTAACATAAATGTATCATAATGCACCAATTTAGGGGACATGAAACAAACTGTGGCTTTAGACATAGGATAAAAAATCAATTTGGGTGCGCGATGCTCCACATTCCTTGGGGAGCGGTGAGGGTTCCGCTTCCAATCGTGTCCCGAATCTGGAGAGCTTCGACGTGGCCGTCGTTGAACACATAATTGAACCAGTTCTTTTGCGCTAAATATGTAAGCGAGCTTTGATTTACGCCGTCGCCGGAAGAGGGATCCTGTTGCGGTGGCAGGGGGGATACTGTCTGATATAAGAGCGTATTGGCAGTTGATGTGCCAGTTGGTGCCTGCGGGCCAAGGCAAATACACGTCCAAATGTTGCCCGCGCTTTGCTGTCCGCTGGTCTCTTCCGCCAGCAGGATGGTTGACGCCGGGTGGGTTACGACGGATGATTTATAGCCTGGCGCGGACCAGTTGGCGCTACTTTCAGTCCAGCTAGGATCTTGCCAGTATATGCCGACGCTCAATTTTCCGGGCAGATTCAAATTCGGCAGTCCATATTTGGGATCGCGTTGATAATCCGCATTCGCACCCTGATTCGGGCCAACCCCCACCATGGCGTAAGACTTCAGCGCAAACCAAGGATTGCTGCCGCCGATCCAATTCACTTTGGGGTATTGATCCGCCGGACATGCCAGGATTTTCGGGACCGTGCCAACAAAAGTTCCGCCGATGCTCATGTCGTCATACGACGCATGGCCGCCGATGTATCGGTCGAGGTAACAATCCCAGGCAATTTGAGTCTTTGGTGCTGTGTTAGGACCACACGCCCAGCCCGCCGGTGGCAGCATATCGTCATTGTCATTGGCAAACATGGGAAAGCCCATGCCGAGCTGGCGCATATTCGACGCGCACTGCGTCCGCCAACCCCTGGCCTTGACGGCTGCCAGTGCAGGCAACAGCAGCGCCGCCAAAATAGCGATGATGGCAATGACTACCAGCAGTTCAATCAAGGTGAAGCCAGACGGCGTTGCCGCGCGGTTGACCCGGCCATTGTGCGCGGTTTGATTTGAATTCAGGCGGGAATTTTTCATGGACAAGTGGTCCGGTCAGCGGTCAACCAGTTGGATGTGCATATCTTTGGTGAGGATATATTTTTTGCCCGGCGGCGGCGGCGGAATGACCACCCCTGCCGTCGCGGCAAAATCTTCAAAGCTGGCGGGCGGGCGGCGATTTCTTACAAGCCATCGCGCCAAGGCGCGTCGCAGTTCCACCAAATCCGGCGCGGCGTTCGTCGCGGCGGCCGCATTGGTCGCCAGCACGACTGGCACGGNNTTGCCGCAGCCGGCGGCAAACATCGCCGCCCCCAAAATGAGCGCGAGACAAACAATGCCCGCGTGCGCCAACTGACACCCGGCAAAGCGAACGGCGCTGGAAAACGTTTTCATATCATTAATTAAGTGGTCGCTGAAGTATTGGCTTGGTAGAATTTAACCCATGCCTGCCACAAAGCAAGTCGCGAACATTCGGGACAAGCCGTTACCGCAAAACCGCTTATATTGCACCACGCAACCAGCCGCTTATTGCCATGCCTCTGAAGTTCTTGATCCACATGTTAACTGCCTCATTCACCCTGTTCCCCTTGATGTTCGCCGCCGCGCAATCCGCGCCCGGACTCTCCGGCACCAGCAACAGCCCGCCTTGGTTTGATATCCGGCAATTCGGTGTTGAAGGCCGGGGCTGGAACGATACCAAGGCCTTTTATGACCGCCTGCCTGCGAAGGCGGAAGGCATCGTGCGCCAGCCGGTCTGGGAGTTGAGCCGCAACTCCGCCGGCATGAGCGTCCGCTTTGTCACCGATGCGACGACCATCCGTGCGCGTTGGGCGCTCACCGATCCGTGGCTGTATCTGCCCAACATGACGGCTATCGGCAAAAGCGGGCTGGATCTTTACGTAAAAACCGAAAAGGGCTGGCATTGGCTTGCCGTGGGTCAGCCCACCGCGCAAACCAACGAAGTGACTCTCGTGGAAAATCTCCTGCCGGGGAAACGCGAATACCTCCTTTATCTGCCGCTCTACAATGGCACGAAATTTGTCGAACTCGGAGTCCCTCCGGGTGCGACCATTGAGACGGCCGGGCCATGGGGACCGGGCGTGCGCAAGCCGATCGTTTTTTACGGCACTTCGATTTTGCAGGGACTTTCCGCGTCGCGTCCCGGCATGGTTCACAGCGCGATTCTTGGCCGGAAATTCAACTATCCAACCATCAACCTCGGCTTTTCCGGCAACGGCAAAATGGAACCGGAAATGGCGGACCTGCTCGCCGAACTTGATCCGTCCATTTACGTTTTGGACTGCCTGCCCAACATGGTCGCCGACGAAATCAAGGAACGCGTCGAGCCGTTCGTGAAAAAACTCCGCGCCGCGCATCCCGACGTGCCGATTGTTCTCGTCGAAGACCGCACGATGCAGGATTCTTTTCTGATTGCCGGGCGCATGGAATATTATCACTTGAAAGACCGCGCGGAATTGAAAGCCGCCTATGAGCGGCTGCAAAAGGACGGGGTGAAAAATCTTTTTTACATTCCCGGCGAACATCTTTTTGGCGACGACGGCGAAGGCAGCACCGACGGTTCGCATCCGAACGACCTCGGCTTCACGCGCCAGGCCGAAATTTTCGCCAAAGTTCTGGAGCCGCTTTTACCAACTGAAAAACAAAAATGAAAAACACCGCACTTAAATTTATCATCACCGGAATTTTTATTTCCTTCACCACCATGAGCCACGCCGCAACTTTGTTTTCCGGACACGACCATGAAGTGGACGCGCTGCTCGCGCAGATGACGCNNGTGGCCGGATCGCGGCGAAATCGACATCATGGAGAACATCGGCCGCGAGCCTTCCACGGTGCACGGGACAATCCACGGCCCTGGTTATTCCGGGTCGAAGGGGATCGGCGCGCCTTTCGTTCTGCCTCCCGGGCAGCGATTCTCCGACGATTTTCACGTATACGCCGTGGAATGGGAACCGAACGCCATCCGCTGGTACGTGGATGGCAAGCAGTATCAATCGGTCAGCCCGGCCAATTTGCCCGCCGGAACCAAGTGGGTTTACGACCATCCGTTCTATCTATTGTTGAACCTGGCGGTAGGCGGCAACTGGCCGGGCAACCCGGACGCAACCACATCCTTCCCGCAAATGATGGTCGTGGACTATGTGCGGGTCTATCAGCGGGAGTGACGCAGCCGCAGTACGTAAACCAAGCAGTTCGAGGAACTCTTCAGATGAAACGCTCCGTGATGCCGCGCGTCTTTGCAAGCTTTGCGCTCTTCTTTACAGTCCTTTGGTTTTCCTTCGCGGCGCCGCCGCCCAAACGCCTCTCGGCCTTCGACTCTCAAGCGAAAGCGCTGCTCGCGCAGATGACGCTCGACGAGAAAATCGGCCAGATGGTGCAGGTGGATTCCAGCGCGCTGAAAGACAAGGCTGATGTGCGGAAATATTTTCTCGGCTCCGTCTTGAGCGGCGGCACTTCTGATCCGGCGGACGGAAATTCCATCCAATCGTGGCTGAACTTCGTCACGGAATTTCAAAATCAGGCGCTGCAAACGCGGCTCAAAATCCCGCTGCTCTACGGCATTGATGCCGTCCACGGCCACAACAACATTGATGGCGCGGTGATTTTTCCGCACCACATCGGCATGGGTGCGACGCATGATGCGAGGCTCGTCGAACGCGCCGAGCGCGTCACCGCCGAGGAAGTCGCCGGCACCGGCATCCGCTGGGCGTTCGCGCCGTGCGTCACCGTCCCGCAGGACGAACGCTGGGGACGCACCTACGAAGGCTTCAGCGACAACACCGCGCTTGTTGCCAAACTTGGCGCCGCCGCCGTTCGTGGTTTTCAAGGCGAAAAACTTTCCGCCGGGCCAGCTTCCGTTCTCGCCTGCGCGAAACATTTCATCGGCGACGGCGGCACACAGGGCGGCGTTGACCAGGGCAACGCGGTTTGCGACGAGGCGACGTTGCGGAAACTTTACCTGCCGCCATATCGCGCCGCGGTCAAGGCCGGCGCCGGCTCCGTCATGGTTTCCTACAGCAGTTGGAACGGACAAAAAATGCACGGCAACAAATATCTGCTCACCGACGTGCTGAAAGGCGAACTTGGTTTCAAAGGTTTTCTCGTTTCCGACTGGGCGGCGATTGACCAGCTTTCGCCCGACTATAAAAATGACATCGAGCAAGCCATCAACGCCGGGCTGGACATGATCATGATTCCCAACGGCGCGGACAAAACGAACAATTACATTGAATTCATCGGCGATTTGAAGGCGCTCGTCGCCGAGGGAAAAGTTTCGCAGGCGCGCATTGACGACGCCGTGCGCCGGATTTTGCGGATCAAATACGCGCTCGGACTTTTTGAAAGCACCGCGACCGACCCAAAACTGACCGCCGCCATCGGCTCGCCGGAGCACCGCGCCGTCGCGCGCGAAGCCGTGCGCGAATCGCTTGTGCTCCTCAAAAATGAAAAACACGTTTTGCCGCTGTCGAAAAAGATCAAGCACCTCGCCGTCGTCGGCGGGGCGGCGGACAATCTGGGAATGCAATGCGGCGGCTGGACGATTGACTGGCAGGGTGGAAGCGGCAACATCACGCACGGTGGCACGACGATCCTCGCGGCCATCCGCCAGACGGTTTCGCCCGAGACCCAGGTCACTTTTTCGCCCGATGCCAGCGGGCTGAAAAATGCCGACGCCATCATCGCCGTCGTGGGCGAACAGCCCTACGCCGAAATGAAAGGCGACCGCACGAATCTGGATTTGTCGGCGGAAGATTTGGGATTGATTGCGAAGGCGAAAGCCGGCGGCGCACCCGTCGTCACGATTTTACTTTCCGGACGTCCGCTGATTTTGAATTCCGCGCTCAACGACAGCGACGCGTTCGTCGCCGCGTGGCTGCCTGGCACGGAAGGCTTGGGGGTGACCGATGTATTGTTCGGTGACTTCAAATTCACCGGAAAACTCCCGCGCATCTGGCCGCGCAGCAACGACCATGTCGGTGCTGGTGACAAATCGGAAAAGCCACTGTTCCCTTTCGGCTTCGGCTTGAGCCATTGATTCTTGTCTTTCAAAATTAGTTTCATATCAATGCAAACCACACTTGCCATTCATAGGATATTAAAGCCGCTCATTGTCTTGTGCGCAGCATTCCTTCTCGCTCGCAACAATCTACGCCAGCATGACCTTTTGACTGTGTAAAAGCCAACAAACGACCCCTGTGAGGTTTTGGTAAATCAACTCCAGAATCGAATGACAACAAGTCGCTCAACATCTGCCATTGTTTCTCATCGGGCGTGCGGGTGCCACTTTCCCAAGCCGAAATCGGCGCCGTTTCAATCCCCATTTTACCCGCTATTTGATAGGGATGAAGCCCCTTTTCGTAGCGCTTGGCCTGAATGTAATCACCAGTTGTCTTTATGACGGTTGGAATCTGCTTGCGGTGGTGGCGATTCAAAGGAATATGGGCGCGGGACACGCGAATTTTCCGTTGTGCAAAAGCCAACCGGGCAGTTCTCCCCCAGGAGAAGGAGAAACACTCGCCGCGTTCGTGAAATGTCGGGCGACGGGATTGGCCGAACCGTCATCCGCAATCCAGCCAGCGGGAATGCTAAAAGTCCGCTCTTGGGGGAGAGGATTTAGGTGAGGGCGTGCAAAAACAAATTATTCAGAAATCGCGGACGCTCCACGTCGCCAAATCATATTGCATGAAATAGAAGCTGGGGGCTTCTTCTTTCTGGATGGCGGGCGGAGCGCGAGTTGTCCCAACTCGCAGCGCGTGGAGGAACGGGAGGGGCTTCGGATAATTGAACCACTGGTCTGGCTGGCAACGCGCTGCGGTGTGGGACAAACCGCGCTCCGCGGTGTCCGCGCCGTCGTTGATGGAGTCGCGAATGGGGGAGCGCACGCGCCTCGCGTGTGGTTCGCGACGCCTCGTCGCGAACGTTTCGGAAGGACGATGTTCGACGCGGGGCGCGTCGAATGGCAGCCGGGGCGGCTGCGCTCCCCTTTGAGCTGATACCAGAATCCGCAATGGGGGCAGGAATAATCGCTGGCCGGATGTCCCGGCTCCAGCTACGGCAGACGCCAGAGGCCGGAATTGACGTGAATGAGTAATTTGGCGTCGCGCAGGACTTGAAGCTGCTGGCGGATTTTATCGCGCACATGCCGGTTGTCGGGATGCAATTGTTCCAAATGTTCGGCAAGCGTGTAGGCGTCGCCGTTGGTAAATTCCTGTTTGCCGAGGCTTCTCACGCCATTGAGCACATCCAGCGTCCAGCCGCGTTCCTTGACCGAAATTTCCTTGAGCGGTTTGACCCTTCGGAATTTTTCGCGCACTTCGGCAGGCGGAACGATGAGCGTAGGACAGGCGTCGCGCCTGTCTCCATATTCGTCTTTTAAGTCAGAGTCAGGCGCGACGCCTGACCTACGACGGGGAGACGCAATTGTCCGCACCACGGCAATCCGGGCATCGGCGGGGATGCGATGCAAATCAAAATTACAACCGACCCAGCCGGCGCGGCGGGCGGTGGCGGACAGCGGCGGGCATTGGATGATGGCCGACGGTGGAAAGGCAAAGGACGGCACCAGCAGCAGATTGCGGACGAGCCAAATCGCTCCTTCGCCTCCTGAACCGTAGCAGCCGACGTCAGGAGGCTCCATCTGAAATTCTTGAGAGGAAGTTTGAGCCTCCTGACGTCCGCTGCTACGAATCTCATAATGCAGGAAAAAGTAGCTGGGCGCGCGGTCTTCCCGGATGGCTTCCATCATTGCGGCATAAACGCCATCGCGGATGGACTTGAGCGGTTTGGGAAACCGCGAAAGGAATTCGACCGAAGATGAAGGCCCGCGAGGGCCGAGCGAGCGGGCGCGAGCGAGTCAATTGCTGATGCGTGATTTCTTGCTTTTGAGCTGATACCAAAAGCCGCAGGCCGGACATTTGTAATCGCTGGCCAGGTGGCCCGGCTCCAGTTACGGCAGATGTCAGAGGCCGGAACTATCCGGCGCTGTGAGCGCGGGCGGCGGCGATAAGCTGGCGCAATTCCTCGATGGACAGAACAACTCCCGGGCGGCGATGCACCATGCTGTGACAGTTGGCGCAGAGCGGGCGCAGGTCGGCCACGGGGTCAATCACGCGCCGGCCGCCGGTGGCCAATGACTGGAGGTGATGTATCTCGATGTAGGAACCGGCGTAGGCCGCGCCGTAAAACGCGTCGAAGTTGAAGCCGCACGCCACGCACGTCACGCCGTGCGCGCGGATCGCGGCGGCGCGATTGCGCGGATTGCGTTCGTAGGTTCGGTTCTGCCGAAAAATTTCGCGACCTTCGGCGTGACCGCCTGTGCTTTCAACGCCATGAGTTGCGTCTTCCGTTTTAATGTCCGCCCGCGTTTGGGCTTCGATGTCAGCGGTCAAACTTTGAAAACCAAATTGAAAAGCGCAGGTGCAACATTTGTGACGTCCGCCTCCAGCTTGCGACTCTTGCAAAGCACGAAGAATTGCTGAAGGCGCTTCACTTCCGTGATTGCAAGTTTCTGTTACGCCGAGCGCACGGATTGTTGCTGCTCGACGCGCGGCGGCTACTCCTTGAGCATAAGCGCAGATGACACAACGATGACGACCAGAGCCGGCTTGCGAGCCGGGGATGCGTGCAAGCACATCGTCTGGAATTGTGCTGTTGTGGTCGCAAGTTGCCATCGTTTTATTCCGAGAGCGGCAAGCCGAAGAACAAACACAGCCACGGTTTCAATTCTGGAAACTCCACGGCTTTGCCGGTGGAAACCAAAAACATCTTCATGTTCTCGGTGAAGCCTTCGCCGGCAAAAACGACAATGCCGGGAATCGGCCACGCGCCGATGTCCTCAATGACCGACGGGATTTTTTCTTCAGCCGTGCCGGTGACAGCTTGGAACTTGCATTCGATGCCGAGCGTCTTTCGGGTTTGCGGATGCGTAAGCACAACATCAATTTTCCGAACCGCTCCCCAAATTCTGCGGGCGACACGAACTTGTTCTTTTGCTTCAAGTCCGAGTTCTTGTGCAAGTTGTGCGACTGCTTTTACCAAGTCGTCACCGTTTGAAACTGCTTTTGCGCGTCCAGGCATAATTTTTATTCGTTGGCTAAATTGGTGACGACGACCTCGTTGACGTGGCCGCGTTTTGAGCCGTCGCAGTTGATTGCGCGGCGGGCTTGCACGGTGTGGATTTGAAAGTCGCGGTAGAGTTTGCGGATGAAGGGCGTGTCTGAGTTGGAAAGCATCAGCCGCGCGCCGCGCCGGGCGGCCTCGGCAAAGACGGCGTGGAGTTCGCGCTGTTCGCCCTCGCCAAAATCCTCCTTGGCGTAGGAAGTAAAGCTGGCGGTGGCGGAGACGGGATAATACGGCGGGTCAACGTAGGCAAAGTCGCCGGGCCGGGTCTGATTGAGGGTTTCTCGGAAATCCTGCACGGCCAGATGCACGCCTTCGAGCGCGCGGCTGGCGGCCAAAATGTTTTCCTCGTTGTAAAGGCCGGGCTTTTTATTTGAGCCGACTGGGACATTGAATTCGTCACGGGCGTTGACGCGCCAGAGGCCGTTGAAGCAGGTCTTGTTGAGGAAAATCATGCGGGCGGCACGCTCCACGATATTCTTGTCGTCACCGGTCAGGTGGTGCTGGGCGCGGACGAAGTAAAAATAGTCATCACCTTTGGCCTTGAATTCAGCGGCGTGTTCGTCCAGCCGGCGCATGAGTTCGCGCGGAAAATCGCGGACGGCGAGGTAGGTATTGATGAGTTCGGGGTTGATGTCGCGCAGGAAGGCGCGCATCTGCGGGAAGCGGTGCTTGAGATGAAAAAATACCGCGCCGCCGCCCACGAACGGCTCGAAGTAACGGGTGATTTCCCTGGGGAAAAAGTCGTCGAACTGCGCAAGCAGTTGGGCCTTGCCGCCAACCCATTTCAAAAACGGCAGCGCTTCTTCAGGCGAGGCAGATTCAACCGGTGCGAGCGCAAGCTGTTCCTTGACCTTGGCACGGCGCGGGGATTTGGGAACGTGCGGACGGACGAGTTCCGAAAGCGACCAGGCTGGGTCAGGGATTTTGCGGCGAATCCTGTATTGGGTTGGTTTTGGATCGGATCTCTGATCCGAGCGCGCTTGCTTGGCGGCCCTTGCTGGACGTTTCCGCCGGGCTTTGTCTGCCATCCACCGGGATCGATCCCGATCTCCACCAAAGGATCAAGTCAAAACATACGATATGTCGAATGTTCGGCGCGTTGAAAATCGAGTCTGCTGGTTGAATGGCTCATGCCGCCAAACATCGGGTGATCGTGGGGAAGAACATCCGCGCCTGTCGAACCAATGCTGGTTTGACCTTGGAGCAATTGGCGGAAAAGGCGGATTTGAGCTGGCCCTATCTCTCTGAAATTGAGCGCGGCCGTGAAAATATCTCACTGGACAAGCTGGCCCGATTGGCCCAAGCACTGAACGTCAAATTGGCAACGCTGGTTGAAGACGCTTGAAATCTGACTCATCCGCGTGACGACTGATGCTTCTGTTGGCGAGGATTTCGGCTTGCGCGGCACGCCTAGATCAATTGATCAGAAGTGCGATCGAGATCAAGCGTTTTTAACCGCCAAAGACTTCACGTCTGCGCGCGTTGCGGCTCCCTGCGGACGGACGAACGAAGGTTGTCCGGTGAACACCCCATGGCGTGGCAAGATTTCCCCGTTCAAAATGGAACAGCTTATGAAAAAGATCGGGCCATGCATTCCATGAAAATGAAAACAAAGGAAATTACCCGGCTGTTTAAAGCTGCGTTCGTGAAATGGTATGAAAAAGATCCGTTCCGTGAAAGCGCCGTGATTGCCTACTACGCCATATTTGCGCTGCCCGGCCTGCTGGTTCTGGTGGTCGCGCTGGGCGGCTATTTTTTTGGAAGCGATGCGGTGATC
>PLZL01000032.1:918-2941 GCA_003152145.1 Limisphaerales bacterium | reverse complement strand
TCGGCATCCTGCAAATTTTTCAACGAGGTATTTTGCTGCGCGTATAATTTTTCCTGCCGCGCCGCCGCCTGTTCCGCGTAATCCGCCGTCACCGCGCCCGAATTCAACTCCACCAGCACGTCGCCTTTGTTGACCCGCTGGCCGGCGACGACGTTGACCTTGGCAACTACGCACGCGACCGGCGCGGCCAGCGTCGCGCCCGCAGCCGGTTGATTCGCCATGGCAGGCGCCGGCTCGACCGTGCCATAGCCTTCAACGTAACGATGCAGCGTGACGTTTGTGAGCGCGCCGACTTGAACCGTGACGACACTCGGCGTTGTTTCCTCGCCGGTCGCGGCGTCCGGGCCGTGCGATTTGATGAGCGCGACGACGCCCAGCCCCGCGGCCACGACGACGATGCCCGTGATGATTTGTTTTCGACTCATTTGGAAGGATGGTTGGGAGTTTCGGGTGAATTATTTTCCACGGCGCGAATCGTGTCCGGCGCCAGCGTCAACGGACTTTGGACGGCGTCCTCCAACTGGCCGAGCGCCTCTTGCGCCTTGACGAGCGCGCCGAGTTGATTTTGCGCGCCGGTGGCGTATTCGGCTTCGGCGTTGGCCAGTGTCAACGGCTCCACCTCGCCCGCCTGTGCCTGCGCGTGGACGGAATCAAGCTGCTTCTGCAAATCTTCCAGCAGCGTTTTTGCCGTCGCCGATTTTTTCAACGCCGCGTCGTAGCCGGCCAGCGCGCTGTCAATTTCGGCGATGGCGGTCGTCTGCACCGTCAGAAAATGCGCGGCGGCCTCCGCGCGTTTTGCTTTCGCTTCGGCAACACCGCCTTGGTTGTGGTTCAAAACCGGCAAATCCAAAGAAACGCCGAGCGACCATTTGTTGTCCGTTTGATCCAGTTCATAACCGGGGCCGAGGTGGAGGTCGGGATATTGCTTGGCGATTTCAAGCTGGAGCGCGGACTGGCTGGCGGCGTAATCAGCCAGCGCACCCCGCACGTCGCTGCGATTTAGAATCGCGTCGCGACGGACCTCCGGCGCGGTCAGGTTCTGCGGAAACCGGTCCAGCCCGCCGAATGAAAATATCACGCCATCCAGCGCGCGCAGCGGCAGGCCGAGCGCACTGGCCAGTTGCACGCGCGCCTGTGCGGACTGGCCGGTGGCGTCCTGCCGCGCCAGGCGCGTGGTGCCCAATGTGACGCGGGCTTGCGTGACTTCATAACTGGACACCGCGCCAACGGCGAACTGGCCTTCGAGCAGCCGGACGACATTGCTTTGCGCCGCTTCCTGCCGCGCGAGCAGCGATTCAGTTTCGCGCGCGGCGTAAAGATTGAGCAACGCGGCGCGGACATGACTGCGCACTTGCCAGGCGGTGGAGACAAAACCCCATCTTGCCGCCTCGGAAAAATGCTCCGCCTCGGCTATGCGCTTGCCGCGTTTGCCGGCGGTTTCGATTGGAATGTCCCAAGTCACGCCGAGAATCCACGGCGGCGGCGTGGTGGTGTCGTAGGTGGGCGTGAAGCCGACGGTCGGGTTCGGTCGTTCGCCCGCTGTGATCTTTGTCGCCTCCACCGCCGCCCACTGTGCTCGCACCTCGGCCAAAGCGGGTTGGTAATAAAATGCAACGAGCGTGAGCGCGTTCAAGTCCCACGATTGACGCGGCCAGTCGCCCGTGACGTGATTGGTTTCCAGAAACGCGCGCAAGTTTTCGGTCGTCAGCGAGCGGGTGTCGAAGGCGGCGGCGGTTTTCTCCGGCAAAATGGGTTGCGGATGATAAGTGGCGCAGCCAGCCAGAAAACCCAAAAGAACGATCAAATAACGATTCATGCGAATAAATAATTAAAGATGAAGCGATTGCATGAATCAAGCCGTAGTCCAGACATTACAAAAATTTCATTATGATTTATTCATATCTTAGTGCCTCAATTGGATCGAGCCGTGAAGCTTTCCATGCCGGATAAAATCCAAAAACAATCCCGACCGTCACCGACGTTGCGACGGCGGCGATGATTGCCGGCACGGACGGCATGGTCG
>PLZL01000032.1:0-906 GCA_003152145.1 Limisphaerales bacterium | reverse complement strand
GATGTTCATGATGCCGACGCCGCCGACGATAAGCGAAATCAGCGCGACGATGAGCAGGAGCTTGGTCATCACGCCGCTGGTGGAGGCGAGCGCCTGCGAGATTTCAGTCAGACTGCGAATATTAAAATCGTCCAGCGTGCCGGGTTGATTCCCCAGTTCGCTGGCCTGAATATGATGTCGTTCGCGCATCAGGACGATGACCTGGCGGACGGCCTTCGGAATGTCCTGCGGCGAGTCGGCGGACATCCAGATATCGTCTATGTCCGAGAACCGCGTTACCTGCGGCGTGTCGGCGGCCTGAATTGCCGATTGCTGCGGATAAAGCTGCACGGATTGATTCGGATAAAGCTGGTTTAGTGAATTGACCCCGCCGGACGCGGTGGCGTTGCCCGCCGACTGGCCGGTTCCCCGGACGCCGGTCACGCGAAACTTGATGGTGGTCCAGGGAGCAGCTAGAAAGTCGTCCTGATCCTGCCCCATCATGTTCGGCCCTTTCCGGCTCAAGACGCCGACGATTTTCATCCCGACGTCCTTGACGCGGATTTCCTTGCCGAGGGGTGATTCGCCGCCGAACAACTGCCTGGCAATGGTCTGCCCGATCACGCAGACGGCCGCCGCGCTACGCACCTCCTGTTCCGTGAAACATTCTCCGTCGGAAAGCGACCAGTTCCGAATCGTCAGATAATCCGGCGTCGTGCCGAGTATCCGGCCTGGATTCCAATTGCGATTGCCATAAATGATCTGTGCCCGGCAATCCACGCTGGGCGCGACCCATTTGATGGCGTTGCAATTTTCGCGGATGGTATCGGCGTCCATCGGCGTAAGGGTCGGCCGCCCGCCAGCGCCGGAATTGATGCCGGCAATGGTCATGTGCGCGGGATCCATCTGGATGACATTGGCGCCCAG